>DJFR01000019.1:52576-58830 GCA_002432545.1 Flammeovirgaceae bacterium UBA5867
GTTGATCCGGTGGATTTACCGTGAGCCAGCGCATGCCCGGGCTTTTTCGATGCGCACATGGGTTAAATACTGATGCGGGGTAAGCCCATATATCTTCTTGAACGGGCGTATGAAATGGAATTTAGAGAAGAGTGCTTCGTCCGCTATATTGTCCAGGTCGATGGCAGCAGCAGAGTGGTTGTCAATAAAAAGCTTGGCATGAACAATACGCCTGTATAAATACACTTTCGGATACGCGTCTTCTGCCATGACGGTAGTATAATATACTAAAAATACAAAAGCCCTGGTATTTACCAAGGCTCCTGCGCTATATCCTGATCTGATATATACTACTCAAACAAGTTAGCAATTCGATTACCCAACTCGTTAAATCCTTCTTTAACATCCTTAAATGTTTTGCGTGCACTCTTGCGCACATCCTGCCAGGTCTCTTCGCTGGCATTCTCTACATCTTCCAATGCATTCTCAACACGCTTGCGTTCGTCCTGTAATTCTTCGCGTGCATCTTCCAGTTTCTTCTTGCCATCGTCAGAAGCTTCATCCATTTTATCATTTACTTTCTCAATCTTCTTGTCGATGTCATCTCTCAGTTCACGCAAGTCACCGGCAAGTTCATCGCGTTGTTGTTTCACATCATCTTTAACTTCCTTCAAATCTTCCTTCAGGGCTTCCGCTGTCTCATTTGATTTGGCAGGCTCGCAGGCGGTCATCATCAACAGACCGTACGTAAGCAANNACAGTATATATCTTTCTTTCAAAGTGTATTCAGTAACCTGATGAGATCGAGTAACTCTTGTTTCTGCTTTACTATTTCATCTTTTAAAGAAGCATTTGTTATATCAGCATGTTTCAACGCAGAGGTATGTATACCGCTTCGTTTCTTTTTAAACAGGTTCTTGACGCTCTTCAAAAAAATCATAGGATATTCCGGGGTCAGGTAATAAATAATCTACTCATTCGTTCCAGTTTTACCGGCTCCATGCTATGGCACAGAAATTTTGGTCATCCGATAACTTTTAATTTGCCATGATGATAAAAAGACGATTTAATCAACGATGCTTCTGGATAGGTTCCGCCTTCACCGTCATCATCACGCTCCTTCTATATTTTACCGATGATAAACCCGTGCGCACAGAACAGGCTAATGCACAGAAACTATATCCACGCAGCATTTATCTTCCAGCCAAAAAATAATAAACAAGGTATTTATAGTGTATTACAAGACATTTGCAACGGTTGAAGCTATGGCTATATCAAGCCATAGCTTTGTTTACTAAAATCTTGGTTGATGCGCGCTCCAACATTTGTTTGCGCATGTTGCGAATGGTATTGGTATGTCTGATCTTCTTTAAGACTCTTCTCGGTGGTATCCTCCAGCGGGAAGAAAATGCGGGCCAGGAAATAAGTAGCGGCCATAAACATAGCGTAGGCTACTACAAAGGTTAAAATGATCGTTAAAACATTCATAGACAGTAAAATTTAATGATCACATGAGAAAATTAAATGCCAGAAAACCGAAAGCTTCTGGTTGGTGTCAAAACATGATTCTGTTGAATTAATCCCCAATTTTTGCGGACACTATTCCCCAATTCCGGAACAACAACCACAATTATCAACCTTGGCGAAATCCCGAAATTTATACCTGCTTCCGTTTTAAAGTATAGCTTTTACGGGTGGCACTGGTTTTTATACTATCGTTAAAAAAAAATTATGGGAGACTTACTATATATCATCGCTGTCATCCTGATTATAGGATGGTTGCTGGGTGCATTTGTATTCAGCGCAGGCAGTATAATTCACCTGCTTCTGGTAATTGCCATTATAGCTATACTGTTGCGGCTTATTCGCGGCAGAAGTGTTTAGCGGTTATTCTGGATTCATTTCTATGGGCAAGGCCTCGCGCATAGCGTGAGGCCTTTTTATATACTGCGCATATATGCTGTTGCTACACGAGCATATATAGGAATATTTCGTTATATTTGTCTAGTATACATGATGCACTCATGTATACCAGTATATTATTTACCTAATATTTATACTATGAACATTTTCGTTGCAAAATTGAACTTCAAGACTCGTAAAGAAGAACTGGAAGCAGCTTTTGCAAAGTTTGGCCAGGTTACTTCTGCGAAGATCGTTCGCGATAAAGAGACCGGCCGATCAAAGGGTTATGGCTTTGTTGAAATGCCCAATGATGACGAGGCTAATAATGCTATTGCTGCCTTGAATGAAAAAGAGTTTGAGGGTAAAGTAATTGCTGTAAAGCCGGCAAACCCCAAGCCTGCTGCCTCCGGCAATTACTAAATGCGTTGATGATCTTCCCGAGCTAAAGTCCTTCGATAAAAATCGAAGGACTTTTTTATTGCATTAAATATATAGCACCCTGTATTCGTAAAAAGATAAGTTTATATTTAACAGTCGAACTAAACATTACGCCTACGTGAATAAACAACTTCTTTCAGCACGCGTCATTGGTTTCTTTCTTGGCCCGTTGTTATTTCTTCTTGCATTACTCTTTATACCCGACAACTTTATTTCTCCCGGAGCCAACAAAGTATTGGCCGTAGGTATATGGATGATAACCTGGTGGGTAATGGAAGCCGTGGCTATACCGGTTGCTGCATTGATACCATTAGTTATGTTTCCGTTCCTGGGTGTTATGACGGCTGAACAGGCAGCAGCACCTTACGCCAACCCGATCATCTTTCTTTTTCTCGGAGGCTTTATGATTGCACTGGGACTGGAAAAGCATAAGCTTCACGAGCGTATAGCACTTAATCTCATTCGCATTACCGGTACTTCGGGTAATGGAATTATACTCGGCTTTATGATCTCTACGGCTTTCATCAGCATGTGGATCAGCAACACGGCAACTGCCATGATGATGCTACCAATAGCACTCTCTGTAATAAACCTTGTAAAGAAGAATAAAGACCAGGCACCACACGAATTACCAAAAGCCGAACGAAACTTTGCATTAGGACTAATGCTGATGGTAGGCTACGCTTCTACCCTGGGCGGACTCGCCACTGTGATAGGCACACCACCGAATGTAGTCTTTAAAGGATTGCTCGAAGACTTCTATCATCACCACATTGATTTTGGAGAGTGGATGTTAATCGGTGTACCGGTAGCCATGGCGTTGTTAATGATGACGTACTGGATGGTTACGCGGTTCCTCTTCCCCAATAACCTGGACAAAATCGAAGGTTCGGATAAACTCATCGCTGACAAATTACAGGAGATCGGCAAGATCCGCAGGGAGGAAATGTATGTGATGGCTATATTTTTCGTTACATCATTCTTCTGGATCTTCCAGGAAGCAATCAATACATACCTGCTTCACAAAAATATACTCAACGATACAAACATTGCCATGGTGGGTGGTATGCTCATGTTCCTGGTGCCGGTTAATCTCGCTGAAAAAAAATTCCTGCTCGACTGGAAAGACAGTAGAGATATACAATGGGGTATACTTCTGTTGTTCGGTGGCGGGTTGTGCCTGGCGGATGCATTGAAGCGTGCCGAGATCATTCAGCTCGTAGGCAACCTGATTGCCCAGGAAAGTACGTTTAATGTATGGCTCATCTTTATACTTATAACAGCCAGTGTCATATTATCCGAGTTTATGAGCAACGTGGCGCTGGTACAGATTTTTGTTCCGGTGGTATTCGGTATTGCCGATGGACTAAAGGTAAATCCGATATTGCTGGCGCTTCCGGTTACGCTTAGTGCCAGCATCGGGTTTATGTTTCCGGTGGCAACACCTCCCAATGCTATTGTTTTTTCAAGCGGCTATATCCGCGTAAAAGACATGGTACGGGCGGGCTTTCTGCTGGATGTATTCTCGATCGTGATTATACTCGTAGCGTCTGTCACGCTTATGGTATGGATATTCGGACAGCAGTTGTAATGCTGAATCCGGTAATCTGAACCTGATTTCCGGCTTTGTTGTTAAATGAAAGTTCGGACGCTTTCTATTCTGAAAAGATGCATTACGATAACCGTATACATGTATACAATGCGTAAATTTACAGAGACGTATAGAGACGTTTTCCCGAACGAATAGAACATGCAATATCTGCGCGATAAAATAAACCCTACCTCGATGAAGCAGAAAGTGCTGGCAGGTTTCCTGTTGGCATTTATAGCGATTATACTGGCGCTGGGTATAACACATTTTTCGTTTCGGGAGATGCTTGATACGGTAGATGAACTTTCTGCGCCCAATGAAAAGATCACGATACTGAACCGCGTGTTCGAAGAGATCACAACACTCGATCAGCTGCAACGTGCGGAAGCCATCAAGAATCCGCGAAAGCCCTATAAAGCATTTCTTAATCAGTCGAAGTCAGTATCGATCATGATCGATTCACTCATGCTGATGTCGTGGGATTCGCTGCAACTGGAACGCCTGCGATCCATGAAAGATATACTTTCGCAGCGCAATAAACTTTTCTTTTCATACCTCAAGCTCAAATCAAAGTATGCCGAGAAAAAACAGTTTACCAAACGACTCGATACACTTTCCACCATCATTGAACAAAGTCAGATTGATACCAGTGTCGTAACAACGCAACGTAAAACCATTACTACCTATACCGATTCCATCGTTCAAAAAGAACAGGAGCGTTCGGGTATCGGCAGATTGTTTGGTAAAAAGAAAACAACAGCTGTTCCGGAAACACATATTAAAGTACAGGAAGAGCTCAGTGTAAAGATTGATACACTTGCCTTTGCACGACAGAACAAAGCACTCGAAGAAGTAGAGCGGATCATGCTTGATCTCGAAGTAAGTCAGCAGTCGCAGAGTAAACGGCTGCAACATCGCGAGCTGGAACTTATTCACGCGAACAGTCTTTTTATCAATCGCCTCCTCAATACACTCCACGAAGTTGAGAATGAAGAATTACAGAAGATGCGCGACAATAACAATCGTGCAAGTTTTCTTTTTAACCAGAGTATATCCCGCATCAGTATACTTGTGCTTGCATTCTTTCTGATTGCAGCTATACTGGTATATTTCATCTGGATCGATATCAGCAAAAGCAATTATTATAAAGAGCAACTGGAAGATGCGCGTGATGAGGCCGAAGAATTGAGCAAGATCAAAGAGCGCTTTCTTGCGAACATGAGTCACGAGATACGCACACCGCTTCAATCCATTATAGGTTTTGCCGAACAGTTAAAGAAACATCCCGGCAGCAACCAGGAAGCCGCTGATGCAATCCATAGTTCTTCAGAACATTTACTGCATATTGTAAATGAAGTGTTAGACTATAGCCGTATCTCTTCCGGTAATTTTTCATTGGCACATGAGCCTTTCAAGTTGCTGGAATTAGTGCAGGAAGTTGAAAATGCCATGCGTGTACAAGCCGATAAAAAGAACCTCACCTTTTTATTGGACACCGAGCAGGCAGCCGAGCACGATGTGTTGGGCGATCCGTTCCGCTTGCGCCAGGTGCTCTATAATTTACTGGGTAACGCTATCAAATTTACCCACAAGGGTTTTGTAAAGCTGATGATCAAAACGGCCGAGTATCCGGATAAAATTACCTGTGCGTTTGATATTACAGATTCCGGTATAGGCATTCGTCCGGAAGATATAAAGAGAATCTTCAACCAGTTTGAACAGGCAGGCTCCTCTATACTGCAACAGCAAGGTGGCGGCTCCGGCCTCGGACTTACCATTGTAAGATCGCTGGTAGAGGCACAGCATGGAAACCTGGAAGTATATAGTGAGCCCGGTATAGGATCTACCTTTACCGTTAAACTCACGTTTGACAAAGCTACTGAAAGTATACCGCGGCACGCACACATACAACAACCCGTTTCAGCATCGACTTCGTCACCATTCACGGGTAAAGTTATACTGGTGGATGATGATACGATGATCCTGCGGTTGGGGAAACTTATTTTTGACAAGCACGCTATTGCGAATGAAACCTATCAGCAATCTGAAAAATTACTGGCCGAAGATGCTGATCCGGAAGTAACGCATATACTGATCGATATTCGTATGCCGGGCATTAATGGTATAGATCTTTGCAAGGGCCTGCGTCAGAAATATACTTCATCGGTTAAATATATAGCACTTACTGCACACGTATTCCCGCAGGATCAACAGAAGCTGCTGGATGAAGGATTTGACAAAGTATTATCGAAACCTTTCCATGAATACGAACTACTAAACCTGCTGGGCGTATCCACGACAACCTCCGCGGCTATACTTGCAGAAACTGCTGTGATTGATT
>DJFR01000019.1:58944-59099 GCA_002432545.1 Flammeovirgaceae bacterium UBA5867
TATGGAGAACCTGATTATACAAGGCCAACACGTGAATGTACTCTCCGACCGCATCCATCAACTGCGCGAAGAAGTAGAAACCCTCGTAAAAGGCGTCCGCGTAGCTGCCGAGTAAATATATAGCTGAAGATAAACTTCTTACTTCTTACTTCTTA
>DJFR01000019.1:59246-59389 GCA_002432545.1 Flammeovirgaceae bacterium UBA5867
GCAGGTTTACCCTTTGCCTGAAGATCTTTAACAGCCGTTATCATTTCCACTGGTATAGCTTCCATCTGTACGCGATCGCCCGTGGTAAGCAGCACAGCGCGCTTCACAACGTTCTTCAGTTCGCGCAGGTTGCCAGGCCAATC
>DJFR01000176.1:0-6356 GCA_002432545.1 Flammeovirgaceae bacterium UBA5867
ACCAGATACAACGCAGACAGCTGCAGCAGGACCGACAACGAAATCTTCGCGACCGGTCGGAGCAGCAACTTGAGAAGCGTAATAATTGATTCCTCAAACAAGAAGCGATGCGTCGATGGAGACGGTTATTGTTTACTGTGATCATAGTTGTTGCCTTCGTTCATGTATATGCGCAGGTACCGGATTCGCTTTTATTGTCTGGCGTAGAAACCGAATTGACCTTTGGCGATTCACTGGCAGTATTTGACCTCATCGACCGCCTGCTTCAGGACGCCGATCTGGATGGTTCACAGCTGGCTCGCGTACAACAGCAACGTAATGTCTACTGGCCGGACGCTGGGAATCGAAAACTTTGGACTATCTCCTGGCATCTCCTATTATCACAAATCCGGATTTTACGCCGACGTGTCGAGATACTGGAGCAAAGATTTTGATCCTGCTTATTACCTTACGGTTGCATCGTTGGGCTATATGCAAAGCATCACTAGAAACTTCTCCCTTCTGGCGGGATATGATCGGTATTTCTATGTTGTTGGGGAAGATAGCTATATTCCATACAGGAACGCCATATCCGTTACACCTGGTTAAAACCATTTGCGCTTAGTACTACATATTCATTTTATTTTGGTGACTCCAGGGCACATCGCATTATGCCTGGCATCAACATCGTGATGGAGAAGAAAAAAATTATTAACATAGACAGGGTTGCAATCACACCTTCATTCTTTATGCTGTTGAGTAATGAGATTTTTACCGAGATGGAATTTATTGCACCCAGGAACCGTTTGGAAGGACTTTTTAATTTGAAGACGTATAACTCCTGGTTTAAACCTGTTTAAACAGAAAGAAATGTCTTCGGTATAATGAACTACGCGATCAGCATTCCGGTAAGCATTACCCATAAAAACTGGGGATTCTCTTTTTCATACACATACAACATTCCAAAGGCGCTGCCTGGAGAGACGTTGATCATCTCGGAAAGCAGTTACCTTTCCGGCAGCATGACATGCTTCATCAGTCTGAATCGGCATAAATTGTCTTTGTAAAATTGCAGGGTTTCAATATTTTGCAAGAGTTAAATGAACACGGTGGGCATGCAAAAATTCAGATTTATTTCTTTTTTCGTTGGATCAGTACTCTTCTCTTCCTTATCATACTCACAGGATCTCCGGTGGCAGCAACGTGTGGAATATACGATGGATGTACGGTTGGATGTAAATACACACAAGTTAGCCGGAACGCAAAAACTCGTGTATCACAATAATTCCGGGGATACACTCAGAAAAGTATTTTATCATTTATACTGGAACGCCTTTCAGCCAGGCAGCATGATGGACGTACGTTCCATTAACATTTCAGATCCTGATGCGCGAGTCAAGGATCGAATTTCAAAACTTAAAGATGATGAGATCGGCTATCAGCACATCCAAAACCTGAAGCATGATGGAAAAGATGTTAGCTACCACGTTGATGGTACCATCCTGGAAGTAACACTTTCAAAACCGATTCTTCCCGGGACTAAAACCGTATTCGAAATGAAATTTGAGGCACAAGTGCCTGTGCAAATCAGAAGGTCCGGAAGAAATAACAAGGAAGGTATCGCCTATTCGATGACGCAATGGTATCCGAAGCTGGCAGAGTACGATCATCAGGGATGGCACGCCTATCAATATGTTGCGAGGGAATTTCACAGTCCGTGGGGAGACTTTAATGTTAAAATAACCCTTGATCCAACCCTTATTATTGGTGGAACTGGCGTATTACAAAACGCAGATAAAATAGGTCATGGATATGAAAAGCAAGGGGTCGCAGTAAAGCGTCCATCAGGGGAATTAACATGGCATTTCGTGGCGAAAAACGTGATTGATTTTGCATGGGCAGCTGATCCGGATTATGCGCACGACCGGGTAGACGTTCCCGGTGGACCACAATTACATTTTTTCTATCAGAACAACGAAAAGACGGCGACTAACTGGAAAAAATTACAGGAGTTTTCAGTTAAGTTTTTTGAATTCATGAGTAAGACTTTTGGTGAATATCCTTATGAAAGCTATGCAATTATTCAAGGTGGCGATGGCGGTATGGAATATCCGATGTGTACACTTATTATGGGTGAAGGATCGTTAAGCGGTCTTATTGGAGTAATGGCGCATGAGGCAGCGCACAGTTGGTATCAGGCAGTTCTTGCTTCCAATGAAGCACTTTACCCCTGGATGGACGAAGGCTTTACAGATTTCGCAAGACAAGAGGTAATGGCTCAATTGTTGGGTTCGCCTGTTATTACTTCACACCAGCCAAGCTATGCATCATATTTTGCCTTGGTATCAAGGGGGCTGCAGGAACCTATCTCCCAACATGCGGATCACTATACCACCAACCTCGCTTACAAGGTCGCAGCTTACTCGATGGGCACTATCTTTCTCGAACAACTAAAATATATCATTGGCGAGGAAAACTTTTACAAGGGAATGCGCCGATACTATAACACATGGAAATTCAGGCATCCGGAACCAAATGATTTTATCAGAGTAATGGAAAAAGTTTCCGGCCTTCAGCTGAAATGGTATATGAGTTATTGGATAAATACAACAAAGAAAATAGACTACAGCGTAAAGAACGTAATCGAAAACCGGGGTTCTACTTTTGTTACGCTCGAGCGTGTAGGAGAATTTCCCATGCCTCTTGACGTAGTGGTCACGTATAAGGACGGCTCAAAGGAAATGTTTTACATTCCGACAAATGAAACATTGGGTAATAAACCCGTCGATGATCATACAATACAACGGCTCGACCTGGACGCCTGGCCATGGGTATATCCGACTTATACACTCAACATTCAGCACAAGGTAGAGGATATCGCGACGATTGAAATAGATCCGCTCCAACGAATGGCTGACATCGAAAGAAGAAATAATTCCGTTAATCTGTCGCTTGGACTGAAACCTTTTACAGACCAAACAAAATAATATCTGGAGTTTGAATGGAAGGAAGATTTTTGCTTTGAGCTTACCACTGTTTAGATTTATATTCTCATGACTGCCCAGGAAGCTAAAAAAGAAATCGAAAAACTAACCGAGAAGATCAATTATCATAATGATCTTTATTATCAACAAAACAAATCAGAAATCACTGATTTCGAATTTGATCAGTTGTTGGAAAAACTGATTGAACTTGAAAAGCAATTCCCTCAACTTAAAGGTCCGAACTCTCCTTCACAACGCGTAGGTGGCACCATTACGAAAGAATTTGCAACCGTGTACCACAAGTACCCGATGCTTTCCCTCGGCAACACCTATAGCCAGGAAGAACTTGAAGACTGGGATGCACGTGTAGCCAAAGGACTGGATGGCGATGCTTACGAATATTTCTGCGAATTGAAATTCGATGGTGTATCGATGAGTCTCACCTACGAAAAGGGTTTGCTTGTGCGTGGCGTTACCCGGGGTGATGGCGTACGCGGTGATGATGTTACCAACAACGTCCGCACTATACGCTCCATACCGTTGAAGGTAAAAGGTAATGATGCTCCCGGATCTTTTGAAGTGCGCGGTGAAGTGTTCCTTCCTAAAGATGTCTTTCTGCAGTTGAACAAAGAACGCGAAGACATTGGTGAAGAGCGTTACGCCAACGCCCGCAATACTGCTTCGGGCACGGTGAAGATGCAAGACTCAACTGAAGTAGCGAAACGAAAACTGGATTGTTATGCATACTCATTACTCGGTGACGATGTGGCGGACACACACGAAGAGTCTATTCAAAAACTGGAGGCGTGGGGTTTCAAAGTTTCGCCAACCTACCGCAAGTGTAAGAACATCCAGGAGGTACTCAAGTATATCAACGAGTGGGACACGAAACGACAAGAGCTTCCGCTGGAGACAGACGGTGTGGTGATCAAAGTAAATAGTCTCGAACAACAGGAACGTTTAGGCTTCACGGCAAAAAGTCCGCGGTGGGCCATCGCCTATAAATACAAAGCGCAAAGTATCAGCACCCGGCTTAACGGAGTAACTTACCAGGTTGGAAGAACCGGGGCCGTTACACCAGTCGCTGAACTTGAACCGGTATTCCTCGCAGGCACCACGGTGAAACGTGCATCGCTTCACAACGCCAACGAAATAGCGCGGCTTGATCTTCGCGTTGGTGATTTTGTATTCGTTGAAAAAGGTGGCGAGATCATTCCGAAAGTTACCGGTGTTGATCTTGAAAAAAGAAAAGATGAAACACACCCCATTCAATATATAGCCAACTGCCCGGTGTGCAACACACCGCTCATCCGGTTCGAAGGTGAAGCAGCATTCTACTGTCCGAACATTACCGGTTGTGCCCCGCAGATACGAGGTCGCATCGAGCACTTCATTCAGCGCAAGGCTATGGATATAGATTCACTTGGCGAGCAAACCATCAAGCAGCTTTACGAACTCGGTCTTGTAAAAAGTCCGGCAGATCTATACTCGTTAACACGCGAAGATGTGCTTCGCCTGGAAGGGTTTAAAGACAAGTCTGCCAAGAACTTACTGGATGGCATCTCAACGTCTAAAGAAACACCTTTTGAGAGTGTTTTGTTTGCTATCGGTATCCGTTATGTCGGTAAAACAGTGGCGGAGAAACTTGCGCGATACTTCAAGTCGATCGATAAAATTGCCGAAGCCTCTCTGGAAGATCTTTTAAAAGCCCCGGAAGTTGGCGAGAAGATCGCGCAGAGCGTTTATCAGTTCTTCCGTAACGAAGAGAGCCAGCTGGAAATTTCGAGGCTTAAATCGGCCGGATTGCAATTTGAAAGCACAGCCAAAGAGCCTGAGAAGCTAAGCGATGTACTCGGGAACAAATCGTTCGTTATATCCGGAGTATTTGAGCACTACGAGCGCGACCAATTGCAGGAGATCATCGTTCAGAACGGAGGCCGTGTAGTCTCTTCTGTTTCCGGAAAGTTGGATTATTTACTGGCAGGTGATAATATGGGGCCTTCAAAGCGCGAGAAGGCAGAGAAACTGGGCGTGAAGATTATCTCTGAAAAGGACTTTGAAAAACTATTGACCGGACATACTTTATAACTTTAGCAATGAAGCTTAACTTTTTGAAATTCAAAACAAATGCACTCCTTAAGAAGAACAAAGCTTTACGTGCTACGGTAGGTTATAAACAAGCTAAAACAGTGGGATTGATATTTACTGTTGAAGACAAACAGAAACACTATATCGTTAAGGAATTCATTAAAAAGCTGGAGCAGGACGAAAAAAATGTTCAGGTGCTGGAGTACCTCCCCGCCCGCCATGATAACTATGAATTCAAGTTCGATTTCTTTTCCGAAAAAGATCTGTCGTTCTGGGGAAACATAACATCATCCAGTGCCCTGCAATTTGCCCAGGCGCCTTTTGATTTTTTATTCTATATAGACTTAACTCCTAATGTGCTCATATTACATTTGCTGGCTAAGAGTAAAGCAAAGTGTCGCGTAGGAAAGTTTTTTGACAAGGGCGAGCAATACCTGGAACTCATGATCGAGTCGGTAGCCAACACGCAGGCTTTGGTCGATAACATGTACAAGTATGCAACCCAACTGAAGTAGAAACATTTTACGAATTTCAATATCAACCCTTTATGAAAAAGTTATATGGAACCGGTGTAGCCCTGGTTACTCCGTTCACGGAAGCGCTGGAAGTAGATTACAAAGCCCTCAAAAAATTACTGAGTCACACAGCAAAGGGTGCAGATTACTATGTAGTACTTGGCACTACCGGTGAGTCTCCTACCATCACCAGCGAAGAGAAGAAGAAGATACTGCAATTCGTAAAGGACAACAACAGCAAGAACCTGCCGATCGTGTATGGCATTGGTGGTAACAACACCGATGAGATAATTGAAGCTATACACGATACCGACCTGGAAGGTGTTGATGCTATACTTTCAGTGAGCCCCTACTATAATAAACCATCTCAGGAAGGTATCTACCTGCACTTCAAAAAAATTGCAGATACATCTCCCCTGCCGATTCTTCTGTATAACATTCCGGGGAGAACAGGTTCTAACATGACGGCCGAAACAACGCTGAGGCTATCGGCACACAAAAACATTATTGGTATAAAAGAGTCATCCGGCAACCTGGAGCAGTGCATGAAGATCGCGAAGTACATGCCGAAAGATTTTCTGCTGATCTCCGGAGACGATATGCTGTCACTTCCGATCTATGCGATCGGTGGTAAAGGTGTGATCTCCGTACTCGCCAACCCATTCCCGGTAACATTCCGCAAAGTGAAGGAGCATGTGTTTGCCGGTAATTTTGCAAAAGCATCACAAGAGCTCTACAAACTTCTTGACATTAACGGTGCCATGTATGAAGAAGGCAACCCGATTGGTGT
>DJFR01000176.1:6427-16753 GCA_002432545.1 Flammeovirgaceae bacterium UBA5867
GCAAGTCTCCGACTTGTGCCCATAAATGTTGACAGTCTCCCGACTGTCAACAATTTTTTTATACACACTATGACCATCCGAAACGCCAACACAACCGACATCTCCACCATCCAGAACCTCGCTGAAAAAACCTGGTGGCCAACGTATAGCCCTATTCTTACCAATGAGCAGATCCGTTACATGCTCGATCTGATATACTCCACCGAAGCATTGACCCGCGTAATGGAAGATGGATCGCAACAATTCATTTTACTTTCCGATGAACGAGGCGAGCAGGCCTTTGCCGCATACGGTCCGCGCAAAGAAGAAAAGTCTGTGAGCAAACTTCACAAGATCTACGTGCTCCCCGACAATCAGGGTAAAGGCTATGGCAAAGTACTCATCAATGAAATCATTCAACGCATCCTGAAAGAGAACAACCATGCACTCGATCTGAATGTAAACCGTTACAATCCTGCCATTTCATTTTATCAGAAGTTGGGCTTCCAGGTAATCCGCGAAGAAAACATAGCCATTGGTCCGTACTGGATGAATGACTTTGTGATGCGGAAAGAGATTTAGAAGTATATATAGAGTTTTACTGAATTCGTTTCAGTACTTCTACCAATCGATAGTCTGAACCGTCCATGCGAGCTTCAAACTTGTAACCATCCTTGTATGTCTCCAGGATGCGAATGGTTAACGTTTTATCTTTATAAAAGAGCATCGTCTCGTCCTGTCCGTCCACAATGGTCAGGTGGTATACACAATCGCTTATCCAGTTAACTTTAAATTTGACTGTAACGCCTCTAACAACATCCGTTTCAAATTGGTAGGAATGATCGCGCTCAACTATATATGTACCGGCCCTATCTTTTTCAGTCAACGTAAATTTACCCGTCCTGAATTCTCTGCAGTTCAACTCATCACTGGTCCAACCGAGACCGGTTCCAAGAAATAAAAGCAATATCGATACATCCTTTATTGCCATAAGATCTTACCTAAAGATAACGTTTTTCTTCCACTTTCTGGCGCAAGTCTTACGACTTGTGCCACCCCTGTCAACAGTCTTCAGACTGTTTAGACTGTTGATTATGCCTGCACTTCAAACCCCACAATCATGGATCAGCGTATTTCGCGATAGCTCATCGCTACTCACCCAAAAATGACTTGCATAAAAACTTCAGGAATCGTTACTTGCTGATTGTAAACTGCTTAAAACGTGCTTTGGTATCGTGACTTTGGATTAACAGAAATCATCTTTATCGCCTTGTTCGCGATATTGTATGTGGCCTATATTATGCGGGTTGTTAAAATCGGAAAAGGTTTAAACACACCTTACTATACTATATTTATAAAGCTCGGACTGCGTACGCTATATTTTGCGCTGTTCATGATCGCTTTGTTAGGACCTTCGTTTGGCGGCTCGAAGAAAGAAGTGAAGTCCGTGGGAAAAGATATCATGATCTGCATCGACCTCTCTAAATCCATGGACGCATTCGACATCCAGCCAACCCGATTGGAGAAGATCAAATTTGAAATGAAACGTCTTGTATCAGCGTTCAGCTCCGATCGCATTGGCATTATCATTTTCAGTTCAGAAGCATTTATGCAGTGTCCATTAACATACGATCAGAATGCATTGAACCTCTTCATCGAAACCATGAACTCTGCACTCGTGCCCAGCTCCGGCACAGACTTTGGTCCTCCGTTGCACATGGCACTCAAGAAACTGGAAGAAGATGAAAAGACGGGACCTCCCACACAATCCAAATCAAAAGTAATTATACTCATCAGCGATGGTGAAGATTTTGGTGAAGACACTGAGGAGGTTGCACGCGAAGTTGAGAATAAGAATATCAAACTATTTACATTAGGCGTAGGTACCGAATCGGGCGGAAATATATATGCCGGTCGCGGGTTGAAGACTGATAAGAACGGCCGACCTGTATTGACACGACTCAATTCAAAATCACTTCGCGATCTGGCCGGCAAAACCGATGGCCAGTATTTCGAGATCAATGAAACTAAAAACGATGTTTCCCGCTTAATTAATACAATAGATAAAATTGAGGGTGAGCTGCGGGACGCACGATATGTGGATGTTACAGCCAACAAGTATTTTTACTTTCTGGCTGCAGCAGCTATTCTCCTGCTGATCGATGTATTGATCAACATACCGACTTTAAGAATATAAACGTTAAAACAGGCAGGCATGAAATATATACTTGTTTCGTTATTTGTAGTTGCTTTTGTTACAGACCCTTTCCGGATTGGCAAGATCAACCGTGCCAAGTCGGAGGCGCGTGATGCCTATACTTCCGGTGACTATAAAACTGCCGTACAAAAATATCATTACCTCATCGACTCGATGAAAGTAATGGAGGATGAATTGAAACTTAACCTGGCCAATGCCTATTTTTTATTGAACGATACTGCCAATGCGCTCACGAATTATGAATCGCTGGCGGGCAGTAAAGTAAATGCGGTGCGATCAAAAGCGCAGCAACAGTTGGGTATCATGAATTATCGTAAACAAAAGAATGAAGAAGCACTCAACAATTTCAAACAGGCAATCAAGGCTGATCCGGATAACATGGATGCGCGCTATAATTATGAGTTGCTGAAAAAGAAATTAGACGAGAAGAAGAAAAAAGAAGAAGAGCAGCAAAACAAAGATCAGCAGAAGAAAGATCAGCAGAAGGATCAGCAGCAGAATAAAGATCAGCAAAACAAGGATCAGCAGCAGAAAGATCAACAACAAAAAGAGCAGGAAAAGAAAGATCAACAGAATAAAGAGCAGAAGAGCAAAGAGCAGCAGAAGGAACAACAGCAGAAAGAGCAGCAACAAAAAGAGCAACAGCAAAAGGAACAAGAAAAGAAAGAGCAGGAGAAGAAAGACCAGCAACAAAAAGAACAGCAGAATCCTGAGCAAAAAGAAAACCAGGATAAGAAGAAACCTAATCCTGAGCTCTCTGAAAAGTTAGAACAGATGAAGATCAGCGAACAAAAAGCACGCATGATCCTCGAAGCAATGAAGAACCAGGAAATACAATACCTGCAACAGAACAAACGCAAGGCTTCGAAACCGAAAGACAAAGGGAAGCCTGACTGGTAATTTAAAAATTCGTCATGACAGATATGAACCCATCTGTTATGACTATATATTTCACAACACTATATAGTATCCGCTACAGACTACAACCAAAGACTTAATTAACTCATTAACCCATGAAAGAAGTATATATCATTTCGGCTGTGCGTACTCCGATCGGAAGTTTCGGAGGAAGCCTGGCATCGTTAAGCGCTACTGCCTTAGGATCCATTGCTGTAAAAGGTGCTGTTCAAAAAGCCGGCATCGATCCTAAACTTATACAGGAGCTATATATAGGCAATGTGATTGCGGCCGGATTAGGACAAGCCCCGGCTACACAAATTGCGGCCGGTGCCGGTTTGGGTTTTGAAATTCCCTGCACACTGGTAAATAAAGTATGTGCCTCTGGAATGAAAGCAATTATGCTCGGTGCACAATCTATTATGTTAGGACAAAATGATATTGTTGTAGCCGGTGGTACGGAGAGCATGAGCAATATACCTTACTACCTGCTCAAAGCACGTTACGGGTATAAATATGGAAACAGCGAGCTGATCGATGGCTTGCAACACGATGGACTTATGGATGCATATGACCATTGTGCTATGGGTGTTTGTGCCGACAACACTGCCAAGGAGATGAATATATCACGCCAGGATCAGGACAACTATGCGATCAACTCCTATAAACGTTCTGCAGCTTCCTGGAGTGCCGGTAAATTTAAAGATGAAATTATACCGGTTGAGATAACAGATCGTAAGGGCAACACAACCTTGTTTGCCGAAGACGAAGAGTATAAAAGTGTAAACTTTGAGAAGATACCCGGCCTTAAGCCTGCCTTTACAAAAGAAGGAACGGTTACGGCTGCCAACGCATCTACATTGAATGATGGTGCTTCTGCATTGGTACTGATCAGTAAAGAGAAGGCTGAAGCGCTGGGTATAAAACCACTCGCAAAGATCAGAGGTTTTGCCGATGCAGCACAGGAACCAAAATGGTTTACCACTACCCCATCGCTCGCTATACCAAAAGCAATTAAACATGCGGGTCTTGATAAAAAAGATATAGCCTACTACGAGATCAACGAAGCATTCTCGGCAGTAGCCATTGCCAACAATCTTAAATTAGGATTGGATGCTGACAAGGTAAATATCAACGGTGGTGCTGTTGCATTAGGACACCCGCTGGGTGCATCGGGTGCGCGCATCACAACCACGCTTATCAACGTACTGAAACAAAATAAAGCAGGCATTGGCGTAGCCGGAATTTGTAACGGTGGCGGTGGCGCCTCCGCGATTGTCATTGAAAATCTCTAACGCAAGTCCCGGGAAAACCGGGACTTCGTTTTTTACAAGCACATCCTTCTTTCCTTATTCTTTCATTCCTTCTTACATCGCAGCGCATAAACAAAATAACCCGCCTGCGTGAACGTTAAATTCCATATTTTTCAGTGCTCAATATTATAACGATCATGAGACTCGTCTGGCTACTCGTATTACTGTTTCCACTCCATGCCTTTTCGCAGAAGGAAGTAAAGACCTATTACGACCAGAAGAAAGAACATATACAGGAAGTATATACTACTGCTAAAGAAGATGACCAGAAGATCATCGGTAAATACCTGCGGTACTACGAGAATGGAAACGTAATGGTAGAAGGTAATTTTGATGATGGTATAAAATCAGGACTCTTCACCGAGTATCATGAAAATGGCAAGCTGGCGCGCAAGCTCCACTTTGTAAATGGACTGAGACACGGCTCTGTAGAAGTATTTAATGAAGATGGTAAACCTGTACAGAAAGCGTACTATCAGAATGATAAACTTGCCGATAGCATTCAGCATTATTTTGATAACGGCAACCTGAAAAGTGAAACCTACTTTGTAAAAGGTAAACCGGAAGGAATGGTAAAAGAGTTTTATACTTCCGGCAAGGTAAAGAAAGAGATTGGATATAAAGACGGAAAGCCTAATGGTATAACACGCACCTTCTACGAAGATGGGAAAATAGAAACCGAAGCAAACTATAAAGAAGGTATACTTACCGGCTTCTACAAAAATTACTATCCAAATGGACAGCTTGAAACTGTATCAACCATGAAGGAAGGTTCTCGCAACGGTGAATTCAAAACCTACGATCGCGATGGACACTTGATTACGGATGGCAGTTTCCTGGCAGGTAAACTTCACGGAGACAACGTTGGGTATTTTGAAAATGGTGCTATTCGTCACCGTTTCAAGTATAAAGAAGGAAAGAAGATCGGAACCAACTATGAATACTATCAATCCGGAAAAATCAAAGTAAAAGAGCAGGTAGCCTCCAATGGTATAGATGCAACGGTAGAGGTACTGGATGAAAACGGAGTAACACAGTCGGTAAAGAAATTCAGAAATGAAAAACCTCACGGCCTCTGGACTATATATTACGAGAACAGCAAGACAGTAAAACAAAAAGAGACTTACGAAACCGGCAAGCTCAGTGGCCTCCGCTATAGCTACTATCCTTCCGGTAAAATTCAACGGGAAGAATCATGGAAGTTCGATCTGCTGGCGGGCCCTGCCAAAACATATTATGAAAGCGGAACACTGCAATCCTCCACCGAATATCGCAACAGTCGCAAGCACGGCCTATATACTTCCTACCACGAAAACGGCAAAGTAAAAGAACAAGGCGAGTACGCATCCGACAAGAAGAACAAAGAGTGGAAGGAGTATGATGCGGATGGTAAACTTGTAAGCACTTCGGTTTATCGCGTGGGCACACTTGTGAAGTAGTATATAAGGGCTGTTGGTTACTGGCTTCTGGCCACTGGGAAAAAGCAGCAGCTTCGTTTCAGTAAATATACTCTTCCAGTAACCAGCGGCCTGCAGCCAGAAGCTAATAAAAGTTTAAACTCACACCTTACCCAGCACTGCTAATCTGCAGTCCCGCTACATTCCCGACAATTCGCTACCTTTGTGGTTTTTAAATTCAATCGAATGCGTCATTCCAAAATTGCAGGCATCGGGCATCATGTTCCGGATAATATTATCACCAATGAGTATCTGTCCACGATTATGGATACGAACAACGAGTGGATCGTTGAGCGTACTGGTATACATGAACGAAGATGGATGAACCCGGAAACGGATACCGTTGCCAACATGGCTGCCAAAGCAACACGTATGGCATTGGAGCGCGCTAAACTTCAGGCAACAGATATAGACTTTATTGTATTTGCTACCATAACACCCGACTATTTTTTCCCAGGCTCCGGTGTATTGTTACAACGCGAGTTGGGTCTCGATGGCAAAATTGCAGCGCTTGATATTCGGAATGCATGTTCCGGATTTATATATGCACTCTCCGTTGCAGATCAGTTCATCAAGACCGGCATGTATAAAACAATTCTGGTAGTAGGTGCCGAGATTCAATCCACCGCGCTTGACATTACAACCCGCGGAAGAAATACAGCTGTAATTTTTGGCGATGGTGCCGGTGCTGTTGTTCTTCAACCTTCTGATAAGCCGGGCATTCTTTCAACTCATCTTCACTCCGATGGAACATTTGCGGAAGAGCTTTACGTGAAAGATCCGGGAAGCAGCCGCCCGCACAAGGAAAGACAACCCGAACAGATTACCGATACCTCCACGTTTAAAGTTGTAATGAATGGCAACCAGGTATTTAAACATGCCGTGGTGCGTTTCATGGAAGTAATTCAGGAGGCACTTGACGCGAACAAGCTTACCAAAGAAGATATAAACCTGCTGGTTCCTCACCAGGCCAACCTGCGCATCAGCCAGTATATCCAGGAAAAACTGGCACTTACTGGCGACCAGGTATATAATAACATTATGCGTTACGGAAATACAACAGCCGCTTCCATACCAATTGCATTGAGTGAAGCCTGGGCTGAAGGTAAAATCAAAGAAAATGATTTAATTTGTTTAGCCGCCTTCGGCAGTGGGTTTACCTGGGCCTCTGCATTGATCCGATGGTAGCTCCGTTATCCGTTCCATGTTAATTCGTGTTATACTTACGGTCATCAACGAACAACTTGTAACGGATAGCGAATAACCTGTAACGATTAACGGATAACTGTAAACAAACACCCCCAAGATGAAGACGTCCTCTTATAATCCGAGTCCTATTGAAGTTGATTTTGCAAATGCACTATATGTTCTTCAAAAAGAGATTGAAAAACATCTGCAAAATAACCAGGTGATCCACGTAGAAACCAACATCCGCAGAGACAACCCCATGGTGCGTTTCAGTCTTCTCGACAAAGATGGCGATCCGCATGAAGTCGTACTTCGTATTGTACAGGTGCCGGATAAGTTCTGAAAGGCACCTCCTCTTCCCTCAATTCCACATACTATCGCTATACTCTACTGTCACAGCTTGTGCATAGTTAGCATTTTCATTTTCGGCAGAAATTATTCCAATGCTCACGACATAGTACAAAAGTACTATTTAATTGAAATTTAATTTCACTAAACAAGAAATTAAACTTCATACATTCGCAGTCTTACTGCACACCCCAGTCGTCCCCAAAAAACGGTGACGGATTCATAATTGCGTCAGTTTGCTAACATTTTCTTGCCCTGTACAGGGGATATAGCGAACAACCGCTTCATCCGTCAAAGATAATTTCATTGCATTTTTAGAGAAGACATTATCAAATATATACCTGTCTGAGCATGTGAGTCAGATAGAAATATTTCGAATGCTTAAACAAACACCCGGCTAATTAAACCTAAACATTAAATGCGTATGGATGTAATTAAAGCAATTGAAAGAATCAAAACCGCCAACATGCTTATTAAAAAAGAGCGCACGGGAAGTCCGAAAAAATTTGCTGCAAGGCTGGGCGTGAGTACAAGGCAGCTATATAATATATTCGGATTCTTTAAAAATTACGGTGCCACTATAAAGTACAGCAGAACCCGTGAAACATTCTACTATACGGAGAAGGACTTCGATCTTGTTATTGATTTTTCAATCACACCTATCGCTGAGATAACTTTTTAAAATAGATAGTATATATATTCTGTCATATTGCTTCCGTGCAATTTCATTTCACGGACCCGGTATACATTTAGGCGTGCAATCTAAGGTCGACCAGATTTGTATACTGTTCCAGACAGATTTCTGGAAACATAATATATATACTAATGAGATCCATTATTACAATGTGCCCTATTATAATGATCAGTCTTTTTATTTCATGCGAGCAGCAAGATGAAGTCGCACCCGTTCATGAGACAGCATCACTGACAAATTCTATAATTGCTTCTGATCAATTTAAAAATCTCGGTGTGCCATTAACATCACTAAATGTTAGTAATTCACAATTCACAACCTCAAAGAAGAAAAGCCTGGTGATTCCTTTCGATGGACAAGAGGACAAGAAAGGGGTTCTTGCTTTATTCAATGACCAATATGACCTGCTATATATTGCGATCATCGAAACACAAACAAGTATACCAACCGATCAAATTCCCTCTGAAATTGACAATGGTAAATTTCATGGAGACTTCACCTTTACTACTGAAACAGGAAGCCTGCAGCTATCGCTTGAAAATTCAACCATTACAGGAAGTCGGACCACGAGGTCAGCCACTGCCAGGAAAGAACCCAGGTGTAATGACATCACCAGGAGAGGTGGTGCCTATGATTGTGCAGGCGCTCGTATACAAAAACGGAATTGGTTTGATAAATCTATATGCTATATAAACTTCGGATACTGCTTCGCAGAAGAAGTAATATCCTGTGCCATTGATGGCTGTACAGTAGATTAATCTTTTTATACAGTACCTGTGATTAACGGGTACTGTATATATTCTTTCTCATAAATCTTAATACTATAATGTTACTTCTCTCACAAAACTTATCCAAGAAGTTTGCACAGAAGAAGGTGCTTTCAACTATAGAATTCTCCATTGGACAAGGTGAAATTATAGGTTTGATCGGACCAAACGGCTCGGGTAAAACTACGCTGCTAAACATCCTGCTGGGTATGATGCAACCTACATCCGGTTCATTCAAAACCCGAAAAAATTTGAAGTCAGGAATGGCTATAGCACGGAAAGGCTTATTCGATGACATGACCGTTATCAAAAATATACAGCATCATGCCACATTACTCGGTCTTGAGCAAAAGCGTATTGATGAATGTTTATCTGTCTTTTCGATTGATTACCTGAACGTCAACTATAGCACGCTATCATCCGGAATGAAGCAACGCGTTTCTCTCTTACTTGCATTTGCCCGGCATAACGATCTCATTTTTCTGGATGAACCAACAAACCATTTGGATATAGATTCAATCCTGAATCTGAGAAACCTGATTCTGAAAGAGAAAGCTGCCAGAACATCTTTTTTAATCACCAGTCATACCTTATCAGACATTGAAAAAATATGCGATCGCATCCTGTTTCTAAAGCAGGGTGTACTCGTACAAAACGCTTTGACCGATGATCTTATAAAGACATACGGTGATCTTGAACAAGCCTACATCAACATTCTCCGGTAAAACTATATGAGACTTATAAAAATAGAGATTGATAAAATCGTGAACAGAAAATTTTCGTGCTGGTTACTGATCATTACTACGATTCTCTTTCCGCTTGCATTGATTATTATTTCTGACATCAGTCTACAGGAAGATGAGATCACCGAAGCCGGGTTTCTCGCCAATTTGTCGTTCGCCATTATTTCCTATATACAATCCTATATATTTCTACCAATCTGGATCATTATTTTTATTGGTCAGGAGTTGTCCAGCGGATATAGTAACCGATTCGTTTTTGCCCGGTCGAAGAAGGATTATTTTTTATCCAAGCTACTATACTGCACCATAATAACATTATACTTTTCAGTGCTCGGCATTATTTCATTTATAGCATCGGCCTATACTTCCTCCTTTACATCGGATGTAAGTACGCTTCAATGTCTGAAACTGTTCTGTCAACTTATCATTTCTATCTTTTCATATGCGGTGCTTCTTATGAGCCTGGTCTTTATAGTACGATCTCCCGCTACAGGCATCATTATATACCTCGCATGGAATTTCACCGAAGGTATACTTTTCAGAGTTGCAGAGGGTATATGGAATATAGAATTGAAATGGCTTCCCTTACATTTAATCAGGACGCTCTACACCATCAATGGCGAAGCAACTTCCAAAAGTTACTACAATCCCTTTGATGGAAATCTTCAATCAACAACACTCCCGCTTCTGTTCATAATTGCTTTACTATTTGTAAGTAAACA
>DJFR01000176.1:16832-20538 GCA_002432545.1 Flammeovirgaceae bacterium UBA5867
AACCCATAACGGCCAACCATGTCGCTGATCCTTGTTGTAGTATGCGTTCTTGTGTTGATGACGCAGATCTTTCGATTCAAAACCAGCTCTTCTTTATCGCATCTTATTCTGTCTATTCCGGCAGCTATTTATTTGAGCTATAGTGCGCTCAAAGCCTTGAGCACCCAGCTGACCCCGGAGATCATGTCGCTGGTGATCATTGTTTATAGTATCACGCTGCTTATCATTCTTATCTCTGTATTTAAGGTCAATGCGTTTCTCGCGTTCCTCATTATATCGATTCTTGCCGGTGGTCTTCTGGGTATAGAAGTAAAGCAAATAACACAATCTGTACAGAAAGGAATTGGCGACATGCTCGGCTCGCTGGTGATTGTGATTGTATGCGGTGCCATGCTCGGCAAACTTGTAGCCGACAGTGGTGCTGCGCAGCAGATTGCATCCTATATGGTGAAGCTCTTCGGCAAGCGCTATATTCAGTGGGCACTGATGTTTACGGGGTTCATTATTGGTATACCACTCTTCTATAATGTGGGTTTTGTTCTGGTCGTGCCGCTTATCTTCTCGGTAGCGTTGAAGTATAAAATACCTGCAGTATATATAGGGTTGCCCATGCTCGCATCACTCTCGGTAACACACGGTTTTCTTCCGCCTCACCCCTCGCCTACTGCACTCGTTGCGCAGTTCCATGCTGATCTTGGAATGACTTTGCTTTATGGTGTTTTCATCGGACTACCCACCGTAATTATAGCAGGACCTTTATTCTCGCGGGCGTTAAAAAAGATCAATCCACCGGCACCTAAAATATTTGAAAATGCTGCCGATGTAGCACCAGAGAAATTACCGAGCCTGGGCATCAGTATATTTTCATCACTCCTGCCGGTGATACTGCTGGCGTTAACAACTATATCATTATCGTACGTTACGGAACCGTCTGTCAAGACTGCTATAGCCTTTACGGGTGATCCCGCCATGGTAATGATTATATCATTGCTGGTTGCAACGTTTACCCTCGGTCTGCGCCAGGGCATGAGTATGAAGAAAGTGATGGATATCTATGGCGAGTCTGTTAAAGATATAGCGATGATCCTGCTCATTATGGGAGGCGCTGGTGCGCTGAAGCAAATACTTATTGATAGCGGTGTCAGTGTTAATATAGCGGTGTTGCTGAGCGGACTCGATATTCATCCGCTCGTATTGGGCTGGGCCATTGCGTGTCTCATCCGTGTGTGTGTTGGTTCTGCTACGGTAGCCGGACTAACGGCCGCTGGTATCATTGCGCCTTTACTCCCCGGTATGCATGTCGATCCGAACCTGATGGTACTTTCGATCGGTGCCGGAAGTCTCATGTTCTCGCACGTAAACGACACGGGCTTCTGGCTTTACAAAGAGTACTTTAACCTGAGTATACGACAAACCATACAATCGTGGTCACTGATGGAAACCATTGTGTCTGTTTGTGGCCTGATTGGTGTTATGATCATTCATTACTTGCAACAATAAATATGCGCTCGTGAAATTTTTAAAGCAGGTTTTTCGTTTACCACGAGACCCGTATCAGGATTGACGATTATGAAAAGTGCTGTAGCAGTAGTTTCCAGAAAAGAAGAATTGGCGAACGCCATCACGCATGGGCTAGGCGCCCTTTTGGCCATCGCGGCCCTTGTATTATTAATTATCGTAGCTGTCTTCAACGGCAACGCGTGGCACGTAGTAAGTTTCTCCGTGTTTGGCGGAACGCTTGTTATGCTATACCTCGCCTCAACCCTGTACCACAGTATATCAAACGAAAAAGCAAAAGTATTTTTCCGCAAGGTTGATCACATGTCTATCTTCCTGCTCATTGCAGGCACATACACACCATTCTGTTTATACCTGCAGAACTGGGTTGGCTGGACCATGTTCGGATTGATCTGGGCGTGTGCGATTGTGGGTATTATTCTCAAAGCATTCTTTACCGGCAAGAAAGAATTACTCTCCACCATTCTCTATGTAGTAATGGGCTGGCTGGGTGTGCTCATCTTTAAGCAACTGTATGAAAGCATTCCGCTTACCAGCTTCGTGTTCCTGGTGCTGGGTGGTGTGTTTTACACAGCGGGCACATTTTTCTTTATCAAAGACAAGATCAGATATTTTCATAGCATCTGGCATTTGTTTGTACTCGCGGGCAGCACTGCGCATTTCTTTTCTGTGATTGGGTTGCTGGGGTAATCATTCAATGATTATCTTTTCAGCTCAAATCAAATTTTGCTATGTCAACACTTTCCCCCGACCAGCGTTTTGAAGAGCTGAAATTAACCTTACCACCACCACCGAAACCTATCGGTGTTTATAAACCCTTTCTGATTGTCGGTAACATGGCGTATGTTTCCGGGCATGGAACAGTAAAGGAAGATGGTTCACTGATCATCGGTCGCATTGGTAAAGATCTTACCATGGAAGAAGGCAAGCTGGCCGCACGCCAGGTAGGCCTCGCTATACTGGCAACACTCAAAGCAAATCTCGGAAGTCTCAACAAGATCAAGCGTGTTGTTAAAGTACTCGGCATGGTGAATGCTGTTTCAGAGTTCGAACGTCATCCGTTTGTCATCAATGGCTGCAGCGAGTTGTTCGCCAGTGTGTGGGGTGAAGACAACGGTATCGGTGTACGCAGCGCGGTAGGTATGGGCACACTCCCCGATAATATACCCGTTGAGATCGAAGCACAGTTCGAACTTCACTAAACAACTGCATCATGACAACCTCGGCATGGTATACTATTCAGAATATAGATATACTGGATACACCTGCGCTGGCAGTATACCCGGAGCGCATACGCGAAAACATTCGGATCGTGAAGACATTTGTTCCGGATGTAACACGACTTCGTCCGCACATGAAAACGAATAAGTCGGCCGAAGTAGCACGCATGCTGATCGCAGAAGGAATAAAAAAATTCAAATGCGCTACTATAGCGGAAGCTGAAATGCTGGCCGAAGCAGGAGCGGCAGATATACTCCTCGCCTATCAACCGGTGGGACCGAAAGCGATACGACTGGCAGAACTTGTGAAGCGATTTCCGCAGGTAACGTTTGGTTGTCTGGTCGATAATTTTCCTACAGCACAACACATCAGTAAAACATTCCAGGCTGACGGATTGAAACTGAATGTATATATCGATCTGAATGTAGGCATGAACCGCACCGGCATTCAGCCTGCAGAAGCACTTGCACTGTACAAACAACTACTGACATTACCCGGTATAGCCGCCAAAGGTCTGCATGCGTACGATGGACATCTACGCGATGTTGATTTCGAGTTACGCACAAACAAATGTAACGAAGCTTTTGGCGCTGTAGAAAAACTTCGCGAAGACATTACCAAACAAACCGGCAACACCATCACCGTAATAGCCGGAGGCACACCAACGTTCCCCATACACGCCAAACGTGAAAATGTAGAGTGCAGCCCCGGAACTTTTATATACTGGGACAGCGGCTATAAAAATACATTGCTGGAGCAACCGTTCCTCTTCGCAGCATTGGTAGTAAGTCGCGTTATATCATTACCCACAGCCGACACCATCTGCATAGACCTCGGCCATAAAGCTATAGCATCTGAAAACCCGATCCAGAATCGTGTAACCTTCCTCAACGCACCCGACCTCGAACCCATCGGCCACAGCGAAGAACACATGATCTTCCGCACTGCCAAACCGAATACATTCCAG
>DJFR01000180.1:0-3580 GCA_002432545.1 Flammeovirgaceae bacterium UBA5867
GAGTGGTGATGCTTCAGGAACTTCGGCTTCTACAACCGTAACGATGAATGGCAATAAATCTGTTACGGCTACTTTTCAATTACAAAGCAGCACTACGAAATATAGTCTTACCACAACAGCTTCATCATCAGCAGGAGGCTCTATAACCGGAGCAGGATCGTATGATGCAGGAACAGTTGTAACAATCAAAGCTACACCCGCAACGGGATATACTTTTACAGGATGGAGTGGCGATGCATCAGGAACTTCTGCCTCCACAACGGTAACGATGAATGGCAATAAATCGGTAACCGCCAATTTTCAACTTCAGAACTATACGCTGAGTACAACTACTTCACCAACTGCTGGCGGAACTGTAACGGGTGCAGGAACCTATACCTATGGAACAACTGTAACGATTAAAGCCACACCCGCGGCAGGATATACCTTTACAGGATGGAGTGGTGATGCCTCAGGAACTTCTGCTTCCACAACAGTGACTATGAGTAGCAACAAATCTGTTACGGCTAATTTTCAAACTCAAACCAGCGCTACGAAATATAGTCTCACTACAACAACTTCACCATCAGCAGGCGGTTCTGTAACAGGAGCCGGATCGTATGATGCAGGAACAGTTGTGACACTCACAGCAGCACCTGCAGCCGGATATACCTTTACAGGTTGGAGTGGTGATGCTTCAGGGACTTCTGCTTCTGTAACTGTAACCATGAGCAGCAACAAAACAGTAACCGCAAATTTTGAAGTTCAAAATAACATAGCAACCTATACACTTAAGGCTAACGTTGTGCCAACAGCAGGCGGCACAGTAACCGGAGCAGGAATGTATAATGCAGGAACCGATGTAACACTCACCGTCACGCCAGCTTCAGGGTATATCTTTACCGGGTGGAGTGGAGATATAGCGGATGCTTCCGCGTCCGTAAACATCACCATGAATAGTGATAAATCTGTTACTGCCAACTTCCAGCAGCAAAGTATAGCAGATGTTGTCGCGAAACCCCGAAAGCTTTTTTCTCCCGACAACAAGGGAGACGCAAGCACGGAAACATGGACCATTGAAAACGCATACCTGCTGGATGGATGTGAAATTACCATCTACAACCGGCAAGGACAGAAAGTATATTCTTCGTTAGGCTACGCTATTCCCTGGGATGGGACATCAAAAGGAAAACCGCTTCCCGATGGCGCATACTTCTATATCATCCAGTATCCCAACCACACCAAACAAACCGGTAGCGTAACTATTGCCCGATTGAAATGAAATCATTCTTCAGAATTTCTATTGTCTTTACCGCGCTACTTCCGTGGACGTACCATGCACAAGCGCAGCAGGATTTGGTGTATAGTCATTACTTCCTGAATCCCTTTTTATACAATCCTTCGTTTGTTGCCCCGAACGGATATACTGAGCTATATCTCAACTATCGCAACCAATGGGCAGGAATTGAAGGTGCGCCAACAACAGGAACTGTAAGTATTCATTTACCACTAAACTATAAAGCCGGTATAGCCTTTACAGGGTACCAGGACAAAGCCGGTGTACTAAAAACATCAACAGGTTTACTAACATTTGCCTACCAGGTATATCTGGGCAACAAGATCACGGATGACCATAAGATTGCCTTTGGATTATCTGCAGGAATGACAAGTGTTTCCATCAATTCAGATGATTCTTACAATGATCCGGTAATCGGAACAACCTCATCATTCGAAGGTCAGTTTGGCATGCATTACCAGCGAAAGAATTTCAAACTGGCGTTTGCTATACCACGTCTCTTCAGAACATACGTTGCTTCGCAAGAAGACTTGAACAAGGTGGGCATTGAACAGATCCGCACAACTATATCTTCCGTTAGTTATAAAATTCCGTTCAGCAGCCGGCTTACATTTGAGCCGATGATAACGTATCGCACCTATGAAAATACAGCGAGTCAGGTAGAAGGTCTGGGTGTATTTCATATCGATAATATAGCATGGTTTGGAGGCTCCTTTCGGCAAGAATATGGCGCTACTGCTTTTCTGGGTTTCAACATAAAAGACAAATTAAAATTAGGATACGCTTACGAGTTTGCCGCCAAACAGGCAAATGCTTTAGGCGATGGTACACATGAACTTCAATTAGTAGTGCGATTTGGGAAGAAGAAACTCCGCAAGGCACAATCAAAACTGAAAGGTTCCGGCAAACCAGCACCTGTTGAACCGGGTGTAACCGACAAAGATTATCCCAATGAAGATATAGCACGCAAAGAAGCCGATGTTGCATCACCTTCGGAGGCATCGCACGATGCACCTGTGCAACGTCAGCAAACTATAAAATCAACGGAGCAGGCACCTGCTATAGTTGCTGAAGCCGGCAGTCCAAAGAAAGAGGAAGTAAGATCGCTTTCGGGTAATGGTTTGCCCCCGGGGCATTATGTAGTCGTTGGAGCATTCCGTTCGGTTGTTAATGCAAAGAACTATGCACGGACATTGAAACGTGCCGGCTATCCTGCAGATATAGCATATCATCCGGAGAAACATTACTATGTAGTTCACATGAATAACGCGCCAACACTGAATGAAGCACGCCTGCTTCGGGATAAATACAGGCAGATGTCGCGCTATACTTTCCGCGACACATGGATTCTTAGCATCGAGTAGAAAGAGTTTGCTGGTTGCTGACTTCCGGTTACTGGCAACAGATATATACTTATCGAGGCCACTCATTATATAGAGTGGCCTTATTTTCTATCACCCACCACCAATCAAGGCGACACAATTTTTGGAAGAAAGTAATCTCATTCTGTCATGTGTCTGTATTTCCACAACATGAGACTGTTCAGGCAAGGATGTTACGGTGGGTATCATTTTTTCATCGTGATGCATCACAACCAACATTTTTCTATATGAGAACAGATGATGAAAACTTAAATAGCGGCTATACACAACAGTGGAATGGAAGTCAGAGCAGCAGACTCCCCTATAGCAGTGAATCGGAAGGATATGGTTATGCTCCACGAGACAGACCACGCAGAGAAAATTTTTCAAACCAAAGCAGACATCAAAGAAATTATAGACCTGCAGACAGCCGAAACGAAGATCGCGGCTGGTGGGAACGGGCGGGCGATGAAGTTTTGTCATGGCTTGGTGACGACTACGCTGAGCGCAGAAGAAGACAAGATGCTACACATCGCGGAAAAGGTCCGAAGAATTACAAACGCTCCGATGAAAGAATTTCAGAAGACATAAACAACCGTCTTACCGATGAGTGGAACATTGATGCATCAGACATTGAAGTTACCGTAACCAACGGTGATGTAGTTTTAACAGGCTTCGTTGCCGATCGCTTTCAAAAACGAAGAGCTGCAGATATAGCAGATGATGTTTACGGAGTAACAAACGTTGAGAACCGAATCAAACTAAACAGCACTGCGTCTTGGGTTGACATGTGAAAATAGCTGCGAGGCTTGAGCTGTGAGCTGCGAGAAAAAAGCAGAAAAAAGCTACTGGCTTCTGGCCTCTGGTTACTGGCAGATGTTCACTATAAATAATATATACCAAGCACAGCGCCAATCATGTAACGAAATCCTCTGGCAACCAG
>DJFR01000180.1:3681-8751 GCA_002432545.1 Flammeovirgaceae bacterium UBA5867
GCTGGAGGCTAGCAGCTATTCTTGTACGAGTGAAAAAAGCCGCTGGCTACTGGCCTCTGGTTACTGGCAGATATTCACTATAGATAATATATACCAGGCACAGCGTCTCCAATCAGGTAACGAAATCCTCTAGCAGCTAGAAGCTGGAAGCTAGCAGCTTTTTTAGCTAGCAGCTGTTTTTGCACGGGTTTGGCGTGAACTTGCACGCTATTCGGTCAGTCGTTCAGGTAAAAATTATCGTGTTGATCTGAAAGTTTAAACGCGATGAATTTTATGAGAACAACAATCCAAACAACCTCAATCATTTTTGCTATTCTGGTTTCACTCGTATACCCGGTTCCTGCGCAAAAGGGAAAAACAAAAGCGAATGCGGAAATTAAAATAGCGATGGAACCTGCTAACTGGGAATACGACACGGCCAGTATCAAGTTTATTATTCACCGAAATGTAAAGGCTGCGTATGTATCGAACGGCTCCCCTCTGTTTTTAAAGAATCAAAGATTCTCAAACGGCACGATTGAATACGATATAGAGTTCGGTCGTGGTTTCCCGGGAATTACCTTTCGTTTGTCTGATGACAAAAAGAATGGCGACAATTTTTACCTCCGTTACTTTGGAGGAGTTTCGTCTCCGGAAAATCGAACAACGTTGCAATACGCAGCGATCATCGATAACATGAGTATATGGGATCTCACGGATGAATACCAGGCAGGTGCCAAACTTATTATACCCGGATGGAATCATGTAAAGCTTGTAATAGCAGGCAAGCAGATGAAGGCTTATGTTAATGATATGAGTCGCCCTGCGCTGATTGTTCCGGAACTGGAAGGTGGACTTTCCGAAGGCAATATTCTTTTCTTTGGCGGCCAGATAACAATCGCGAACCTGGTACTGCGACCGAACGCTATAGAAGATTTACCGGCAACGTCAGGCTATATTCCAACCTATAACGATACACGATACCTGCGTGATTGGAAAGTAAGTGCTGCGCAAAGTCTTCCACAAGGAAAGGACATTATACTTGCGCTGCCCTATATGGGCGGAACACCTGCAAAGCCGGAGCTACCCGACAGCACCACACAATGGACAGCAATACATGCAGAGAACCGTGGCATCGTTAACTTAACCAGGATGTTTGGTCACGTAGAAAAAACGGAGCGAAGACTGGCGTGGCTTAAGACAACCATACTATCGGATCGCATCCAAGAGCGCATGCTGAATTTAGGATTCAGCGATGAAATCTGGTTGTTTGTTAACGGACAGCTGCTATACATTGACAAAAATCATTTTGGAACACCTGCACAAAAATTTCCGAAAGGACGATGCACGATCGAAAACACAACTATAAAATTACCCTTGCAACAAGGCAAGAACGAGATATTGATCGGACTCACGAATTATTTTTATGGCTGGGGAATTATTGCCAGGCTGGATGATATGGATGGCATTCACATTCCTGCAGAACAATAGGTGTTTGATTTCGGCTGCGCGTTTTTGCGAACTACTTTGCGAGTTTGTCGTTCTTTATTAATATTGCAACCCCAATTTTTGGGTAGTTCGGGGTGTAGCGCAGCCCGGTTAGCGCACCACGTTAGGGACGTGGGGGTCGGATGTTCGAATCATCTCACCCCGACCTTGACACCATCACGTGTCGGCAAATCCCCTTAGATCGTATGATTTAAGGGGATTTTTTATTTCTCACAGGCCAGTTTCTTCCAAAACATGCGCCCTGCCCGGTGCCCTGTTTTCCTATACTATATTTAGGGCACAGAATAGTACGTACAGCGATATCCGTTTACTTCGATGATCATTATTCCCCACTCGCCTGCAGCATATATCATTTGAAAAACAAAAGGATTTGATTTCAGATTTTATCAATTAACTTTGAATAACAAAGTACTTTGTAAAAGTAAATAATAAAGATACGATATGAACATACTTGCCACATTTGAACAACGTTACTACGAAGCAAAAGCCAATAAATGGACGCGTTACTTTTCTGTTTTCTGCCGCATTGCTTTGGCTCTGGGATTTATACCATCGGGCGTTGTAAAAATTATGGGCGAGCGATTCACTGCGTTACCCGCCAATCATCCGTTGGGACATTATTTTGATGCGTTACACCTGACGGGATATTATTATACGTTCATTGGTATTGTCCAGGTAACAACGGCTCTCTTACTACTCATTCCACGAACGGCAGTGCTGGGTGCAATTCTATACTTCCCTATTATCCTGAATATTTGCGTTCTGGCTTACTCCGTTCGTTTTGAAGGCACACGCATTACAACGTTCATGCTACTGGCCAGCCTATATCTGCTGTTCTGGAACTACGATCGGTTAAAGTATATCTTGCCCTTTAAACCATCTCAACACGATAGTTATACCACACAAAAGAAAACGCTGAGCAACAAATTTCCGTGGTTGTTCTTTGCATGTGTTTTTGCAGCCCTGGTATCCGTAGTGGTCATTAACCAATTTATGTATTCCATCAGGCCAGGTAATTCTTTACTTGAATGCACAAACTCCTGTGGCGGCAATGACAAGCCGAAGGCATGTAACGATTTTTGCAATTGTATTTACAATCAAGGTAATCCGCTTGAAAAATGTCTGGATGATTACGAAAAGGCAAACGAGTAAATACGTCAATCCGGAATAACAACACGAAATGTAGTTCCCTGCGTTACTTTGCTGGACACGAAAATTTCTCCGTTGATTAATTGGACAAGTTCTTTTACAATAGCAAGTCCAAGGCCAGTTGATCCCTCTCCTCCTGTCGGACGATTGCTTAACCGCTGGAACTTTGAAAAGATCCGCGGCAACTCTTCGTTCCGTATACCGGGCCCCTGGTCAATCACTTCAAAAATTACCTTGCCATCCGATCGGTATACATGCAGATCTACCTTTCGCTGCGGATATGAAAATTTGATGGCATTGGACAACAGATTTTCAAGTATACGAACCAATGCATCTTCATCGGTAAAGATCTCTTCGGCTGACTCAGCTACATGCAACACTATATTTTTCTTGGTGGCCACCGGTATAAATTCATTCTTCAGTCGTTCGAGCACTTTATGCAGCGATACTTTCTGCAAGTTGATCTCGGTTAAACCATGCTCGATTTTATTTACATCCAGCAGGTTGTCAATGAGTCGTTGCATATTACGACATGCATCTTCCATATAGTCAAGATACTGTATATCGGTTGCCGGGCGATTTGCTTTATCAAGCTTCATCACCTCAATGAGACGCAACAGTCCGGATACCGGCGACTTCAGATCATGCGATGCTATACCGAGGAAATGATCTTTCTCCCGATTCAACTCGATGAGTCGCTCGTGAATAGTTTTAAGCTTTTCTATATTTTGCGTGAGCTCTTCATTCAAATGAAGCGTCTCTTCTTTTTTGTTTTCAAGCTCGGCTGTCCGGTCTTTTACTTTTTGTTCGAGCACTACATTGGCATGCTCGAGGTCATCCAATAATTTTCGATTTTGCTTCTGTTTATTATACAACGCTAAAAATGCTGAAGCCGATGCCGTCACAATAAGTATAACACTGACAAGACGTATCCAGTCTTCATGCTCATTTACTTTTTCGTATTCAAGATTATGTTGATTGAGCAGGTAACGTTCGTGCTGCGAAAGATCATTCATCAGCACACGCAACGTATCCATATAGGTCTTACCGGTTTTAGCCGATATCAGGTTCATCGAACTATCTTGTCCATGACGGGTAAATGTAGACAGTGCATGATCGAGCACTTCCTGTTTTTTACGAATGATCGGTTCAATATGATTACGCATCAGCAAAGTCTGTCGCTTGTTGTTGCTTACCAGTACAGCAAGTGTATCAAGCGTGCGCGTCATGTCGGCTTTTGAATCGTAATACGGTTCGAGAAACGATGAATCTCCGGTAATGATAAATCCATGCTGACCGTTCTCCATATCTTTCATCAGTGAGATCAGATATGTTGACGTCTGAATAACTCTATAGGTATGCGTTACCCGGTTGATGGATTCTTTCCGATGCAAACTGTTTTCATGCTGAACGTACGAGCTGCCCACAAACAGTATAGTGGAAACGATGAGGAGAATGAAAACAATGTTGAGCGAGAACTTCATAGCGTTATTAAAATGCTTCCGCTAAATTAATATACGTTCCCTGAGAATGCTTGCCAAAACCGGCATCAACCCGAAGATTAAGGTTTTCTTTTTTATTAAGGGCAAACCGAAGGCCGACACCGAGTGAAGGCTTCAACTGCTGAAAATCAAACAGTTCGGGTAAATGCGGGCTTACTTTGCCGATGCCGGTAAAAATAACAGCACTCCAACGCTTATATACCGGGGTGCGCAGTTCGGTCTGAAAGGCGATGAGATTTTTATCCTGGTAGCGTCCCTCGTAGTACCCGCGCATATACATATTGGTGCCCATGGCCGAGAAATCGCGAATGGGTACCTGCCCACTGGCAGATATCATGTTCAACTGAAACGCCAGCACACGACTATGCCGGATGTCGAAATACTTGCGCACATCGAGACTCTGAATATTAAAGTTATAGTTACTCCCTAAGAAGTCGCGATAGGCGTTGTAAAAATATTGCACGTATAACCCTTTACTTGAACCGAAGGCGTTATTGCGTGAGTCCCAACACAACACAATACCCGTCCCTGAAATGACACTGCCATAACGCCCCGGTATATTTTCACGATCGAACAGGCTTGCTCCTTCCCTGCTATCGTAATGAAACTGAAATACATTTTGAAATTCGTAGTTGATACCGGCAAACAGGTTCGGTCGTATTTTACGGATCAACTGCGGGTATATATCAAACTGACTGATGGAATAATCTTCTTCTGCTGACGATGGCGTTGCATTACCCAGCCCCCAGAACTTATCGGGAAAATGACTTGCACTTACCGTGAGGTGAAAAATAAAATCTTCGTTGGGAAAGTATATATTACTTTCGGAAGCCATTACGATCTGCCTGCGAACCGTAACGAACGATACCAGCTTTACATTTGACGTGCGTGTGAGTGAATCCTGTTTCAGCTTGAAGTAATATATACCGGC
>DJFR01000191.1 GCA_002432545.1 Flammeovirgaceae bacterium UBA5867
ACCCCGACCGCAGTCGGGGAGGTTCGGGGTTTGAATCCCTGCGAGTGCGCTACTGGCAAGCCGGTTTCTTAAATTGAAATCGGCCTATTTATTTGCCCTAGCCATAACGACATGTCAATCACTTTCCATATATAGATTATCCTTTTTACTTAAAATGGCCACGTACTATGCAAATCGTATGCAATTAGATGAACCAGCAGTGGTAATAGTTTTAGACTCCGAGAGGAGAATCTTCGGTAATTGCTATCTCAAGACAATATAGACTTAATATAATTGTACCGGCATAACGGAATTAGTAATGCAGCGAGGAGAGGGCGGATGAGAAATGTCATGAATATATTGGATGCTGACCGCTTGTTATGAAAAAATCAATAATGTACACATGAATAAAAAAGACCGAAGATTTACTCTTCAGTCTTTTTATTCTCTGTATTCAAATCCTATAGTTCAATAGATATAACACTCCGAATGGTTTTAATCAAAACCGATAAACCGAAAACAATTAGAATCATTGCCGCTGTCGTTCACGATGAGTGATATTTTACTTTTTATAATGGAAAGTCCGGCACAATGTGAGCCATCAATGGTGCGTAGCTCCTCGATTCGCGAGCGTCTGATGTCCATCTGCTGCACAATACCACCCGTTGTTAGAATTACACCATTGACAGTGCATCTATTGAAATCAACGATGGCTTGTGTTGTATTTTGAACTACAAGGCTTTCAAAGTCGCAGTCAATAAAATTAAAGACCAACAGTTCGGGATGATATCCGGGAACGAATAGATCACCTATGGAAAGACTGCCGAACCTGTCCTGAATGACGATGGGTTGACCGGTAGGTGTGTTTGCAATAATCTGGTCGAATTCTGCTTGCGTAATTTGAGTTTTACTGGACAAAGAAATTCCAATGTCTTCTACATTTTCCTTTTCAATATTCCCTGAGGCTATGCTGGTTGTTTGATTCTCAGCAGCGGAACGAGTCGCGGGGCTTTCCATGTCATTTTCACTGCATGCCGACAGGCCAAATGCAATGACGATAAAGCAAAAGAGTTTTTTCATAACGAGTTTTTTTAAGTGGATTAATATTAGAGTAAGACTCCTTGCTATTAAGTTCTGAAAATAAACCTGATGCTGGAAGCTGGACCTCCCCATGGATGGCAAAATTTTTAAGCGTCTCGCCATTTAATCTGTTGACGAAGACGCTTACAGTCCTTTCGCATTCATGAAAAGCAAAAAATATAGTAAGAAATGAGACACTTAAATGGAGCACTATATTTAGCGGATTTTTATGATGTTGGGAATCCGCATCTCAATCGGTATATATGCTATGGCATGATTTTTTACTGTATATTTTGCTTAACCATTGATAAAAAGATTCCTCTCGCATTAAAAATTAATCAGTATACTTAGCCTCTTTTTCGAACCCAATACCCTTACATCATCAGCATATTTACCCAAACCCATGAAAAACGAATCAATCAAAGTTTTCCAAAAGAAAAAAAAGCAAATCCTTGAAACGTGGATGAAACTTCAATTGGCAGATGAAAGTCTCCGTGAAGATCTGATGTCTAATGAAGAACTCAGAGGCCAGTCCGAGGAGTTGATAAGTATACTGGTTGATAATTTGAATGATAGCAATATCGATGATCCCCGGCACAGCGACTTCGATTCGGTTGTTGATATTTTATCGGGTATATCTATATCTCGAGCTCGTCAGGGGTTTTCGCCTCGCGAAACGGGTACTTTTGTTTTCAGTTTGAAAGATGCATTGCTTAATACGATGCAACAGGAACTGAAAGATCCGCAGGAGCTTTTTCTGCAGAGTCTGAAAATAAGCAAGCTTATTGATAGTTTTGGTGTAACAACATTTGAGACATTCATCAAAGGAAGAGAAGAAGTTATACTTCGTCAAACCGATGAGATCGCAGAAATATCAACGCCCGTTATTCGTGTATGGGATGGTATATTAGCATTGCCTATCATTGGTACATTGGACAGTGCGCGCACGCAGGTAGTAATGGAAAACCTGCTGCAGGAAATTGTTGAGAGCGGAAGCAGCATTGCCATTCTGGATATATCCGGAGTGCCTGCAGTAGATTCGCTGGTGGCACAACATCTTATTAAAACCGTAAGCGCAACACGTCTGATGGGTGCCGAGTGTATCATTAGCGGTATTCGTCCGGAGATCGCTCAAACCGTGGTGCACCTCGGCATAGATCTCACTAACATCATTACAAAATTTACACTGGCCAGTGCGTTGCGAACAGCGTTTAATATGCTTCATCTCCAGGTAGTGAAGAAACAAAAACAAACTATAGCGGACTAACGGGTATATATATGGAGAAAATTCCTATACTCCGGATGGGTAAATTTCTGCTGGTTACAATTCAGGTAGATCTTTACGATCGTCTTGCAGAAGCATTGGAAGCCGATCTGGTTCAAATGGTAAAAAAGACCGGTGCCCAGGGAGTTCTGATTGATATATCGGCCGTAAGCATTATCGATTCCTTCATGGGAAGGATCATTGGAAATATAGCGACTATGTCGAAAATACTGGATGCAGAAACCGTTGTGGTAGGTATGCAGCCGGCAGTAGCCATTACGTTGGTTGAGTTGGGCCTGCCTTTAAAAGGCGTGCACAGTTCGCTCAATGTAGAAAGAGGCATGGAGCTCCTTCGTACGAAAATTAATTTGAGCGAGGGACAGTCTGATGATGATGGTTACGCTGAATAAAGATGTAATGTCCATTGTTAAAGAACAGGATGTAATTCCTTTCCGAAACAGGATAAAAGAATATGCTACAAAGATCGGTATGGGGCTGGTAAATCAAACCAAGCTCATCACGGCTGCCAGCGAACTTGTGCGTAATATGCTCAAGTATGCCAATGGCGGCAAAGTATATATTGAAGTAGTAAGCAAAGGAAGAGAGAACGGCATCCGGTTGTCTTTTGAAGATAAAGGCCCCGGTATACCGGATATCAACCTGGCACTGAAAGACGGTTACTCTACAGGCAAAAGTCTAGGTCTCGGATTACCCGGCACAAAACGATTGGTAAGTGAATTCAATATAGCATCGGAAGTTGGTAAAGGCACAACCGTAACGGTCGTAAAGTGGAAGAATGGATAAGATCTTTACCAGTTACAATATTGAAGACAGGAGTTTTGTAGCTTTTATCAAACGACAGATTCACCAGGAACTGCTGCAGGCTAAATTTTCCAAGAACCGGGTTGCAGAAATTGATATCATCGTATCAGAGCTGACTTCTAACCTGATTAAACATGCAGGAGGTGGTGAAATGCTATACCGGATGTACGAGATTGAAGAGCAGCCCTTGCTGGAAATTGTTACGATAGACCAGGGCCCGGGTATAACAGACGTTCATAAGATGATGAAGGATGGTATATCTACCACCAACACGCTCGGGCATGGTTTGGGTGCTATACAACGCTTAAGTACTGAATTTCAAATATACTCGCTGCCCAAATGGGGAACGATAACGTATACCATAGTAAGACCTGCACAAGGCAAAGGGAAAAAACAAATTGACCTGGAGGTGAAAGCGGTTTGTGTATCCAAACCCTCAGAGGTAGTCTGCGGAGATGCATACTATGTGAAACGGAGCAGAGACTATATAAAAGTATTTCTGGGCGATGGTTTAGGACACGGTGAACATGCTTATGAGGCCGTAGCGAAGGCTGCTGAAATTATTAAGACCACCCAGGAGACCGATCCGGTAGAGATCATCCGGCAAATGCACGCGCATGTGCGAAAAACCCGCGGACTTGTTGCATCGGTTGCTGTGCTGAACCTCCGTGCACGCGAGTGGAATATATGTGGTGTAGGTAACATTGCCACACGCTTCTATGGCGGTATATTATTTAAACACTATATGCCTTACAATGGCATTGTAGGATTAAACATACCCGGCACCATGAATTATACAGTTATTCCGGCCGAGAAGAATCAGCAGCTCATCATGTGCTCCGATGGTTTACGCTCCCGTTGGGATATAGGTAAATATCCTTCTATCCTCAAATATGATAGCATGTTGCTGGCAGCAGCGCTATATAAAGATTTCAACAGGCGAACCGATGATTCGTCTGTTTTTATTGGCAAAGTAACGTCTGACAAATGAAGGAAATAGTTTCGGTTAAGCTTGAGAATGAAATGGACGTGATACTCGCACATAAACGTGCCATGAAGCTGGTAGAACTCTCGGGCTGCTCGCTGGTCACACAAACATCAATTGCGACTGCTGTGTCCGAAATATCACGGTGTGCCATTGAGCACGGCAAGAATGCAACGGCAGTTTTTTTTATAGAAAGTGCAGGCGGCCGCAAGTATTTCCGAACGGAGGTGAATGATGAAGTAGACTTCACTGTAAAAAACAGCGAAGCAGTTATATATGCACGAAGACTGGTTGGCGATGTACAGGTGACGCGCAAACAAAAAGGTATTTCTGTGATACTGCGATACCCCTTAAACTTTGGAGGTACACTTACAGAGTCGAAGATCAATTCAATCAAAGAGTACTTTGATAAAGAACCCCCATTGTCGGCCTATGACGAGCTGAGAAGAAAGAATCAGCAGCTTCAGGACATGGCCGATAAGATTCGCGAAACTGAAAATGAGTATAAAATACTTTCGGACAGTTTGCCGTTGATGATGTTTTCGGTGAGTAAACATGGACAGATTGGTTTTGTGAATCAATGGTTACAAAACTTTCTTGGATCTGTACCGCGCGAATTGCAATCTGCAGCCTGGCAGAATTTTATTCACACGGAAGATTTCTCCTCATTCTCGAAAGACCTGCAGAGTATGTTTGCTACACAAGCTCCACTATCAGGTCAGTATAGAATCAGAGAGAAAAAATCAGGAGAGTATATATGGCATATAGTATCGATAACTCCTTTAAAAAATGAAAAGGAAATTATTACCGGGTGGATCGGCTTCCTGGTAGACATCAACGCTCAGAAAACAATTGAGCAGACGCTGAAGAATAACAAAGAGCTGAAATTAACACAGCAGCAATTGTATGAATACCAGGGTGAGCTGGAGCGAAAGGTTATAGAACTGAACCGCAGCAATTACGAGCTGGAGCAGTTTGCACATTTGGCCTCGCACGATTTGCAGGAGCCCTTACGGAAATTATTCTACTATACGGATGTGTTGAAGAAGAAGTATACCGAGGCCATTGACAGCCGCGGTGTTGTTATACTCAACAACATGACACACGCTGCTTCGAGAATGCGTGAGCTGATCCAGGATCTGTTGTCATACTCGCAATTGCATCAGCAAAAGCTGGCAACGGAGAATGTCGATCTGAATGCAACCGTCAACGATATACTCAGGGATGTAGAATTAACCATCCGCGAAAAGGATGCTGTCGTTAATGTATCTGATCTTCCAGTGGTGGTGGGGAATCCGTTGCGGCTGCGGCAGTTGATGGTAAATCTCATTTCAAACTCCCTTAAATATACCCGGCCCGAAGTTACACCGGTTGTAGATATATCTGCGGAGGATTATGGTGATGAAGTTTTGATTAAAGTTAGAGATAACGGTATTGGGTTTGATCAGCAATATAGCGAGAAGATCTTTGGGCTCTTTGAACGTCTGCATAGTCGTGATGAGTATCCAGGCACAGGCATTGGACTTTCCATCTGTAAAAAGATTGCCGAATTACACGGAGGCAGGATCTCCGCGACATCAAAACAAAATGAATATTCTTTGTTTGAATTACGATTGCCCGCCAATCAGAAAGTTATAGTATAAATATATATGGAGCAGATTTGCAGACTATTAGTGGCCGAAGATGATCTGGATGATCAATTGATACTGGAGGAATGCCTGGCCGACTATGGTTATGATGGATGCATTCATTTTGTGAAAAACGGCAAAAAGGTAATGGATTACCTCGATGGACTTACACAAGATGCCGAACTTCCGAAATTGATTGTGCTGGATCTTAATATGCCCATTCTCAATGGAACACAAACGCTGTTTGAACTCAAACAAAACGCACGCTATACAAAAATACCCGTAGTTATATACTCTACCTCTGACAACGAACACGAAAAAAGAAAATGCATGGGCTTTGGAGCCGTAGATTACCTCGTGAAGCCAATTTCCATTGTAGAGAGTGATGCGATGACAAAACGCCTGATGGAATTCTTATAGTGATTAAACATCTATTTTAAAAAATATCAACAGCCCGGATTAAACACCCGGGCTGTTTGTTTTAGTATGTTATGCTAACATTAAATAGTCTGTCTATAGTATATATCTTTTTTAATTGTATATAGTATATGTTACAACCTGATGCTGTGTCAGTATATCTGGTAATATAGTACAACTACCGGTGTATATTTGTGGAATATACACTTATAAACCACCTTAGCTTTAATTATAATTTCCAATGACGGTTGACAGATAAAGTGTTTCAACGTCATTGCTATATATCATTCTGCCTATGGAGTAAAAGGTATATATTCTTTCTGTGGTTAAGAGTATACTGAACGATAGAATAAACAACATGTCTGTATAAACGGCTGGTAATCGACTATAATCAGCAGTCTATCGATCCCAAACTTCAAACTATGAAAAAATTAGTTTTACTGGCAATCACACTATGTTTGTTATCGCTGGGAGTATATGCACAGAAAACTGTATATATACCTACTCAGTTCGGCACCGCACCCTGGAACCAATGGTCGTGGGATAAAACGTATCAGTCTACCAACTTTGTTATTTTCTGGGGAAATGTAGTAGGCACTAACCCGGCCACATATTCCAACCCGGATCTTCGTTTTGATCCCGCACAACTCGCGGGCTACCTGGAAGCAAGCTTTACCAAGTTTGTTACTGAGATCGGCTTTGTACCCAACACCGGCAAGCTGGGTACCTATAAAATTATAGTCGTAATGAACGATACCTATACCGGCAGCGGTGGTCCCACGGGCTGGGCCTTTGGTGGTTCATACGATAATATGATTGGTGCCATGTGGGTACATCCCGGGGCAACGCGCGATCCGTATGTACTGAGCCACGAATTTGCGCATTCACTGCAGGGACAAAATAATATACAGCAGAATCCCAATGGCGGATTTGTAAATTATGAACCGGGTGGTTGGTTCTGGGAATGTCATGCGAACTATATGCGGTGTGTAGAGTTCCCAACATTTGCCAGCGAAGATCTGCCGCGTTGGCTAATGACGCGTCATTTCCACGTGGCGTCTACACGCCATCACTACAGTACTTTTAAATGGCTGATGAACATTCAGCAGAACTATGGTGGCTATAATACGGTGAATCGCCTGTGGCGCGAATCCATTGCCAACGAAACAGCAACTGAAGCGTGGAGACGGATCAGCGGCTGGACACAGGCACAGCTTTGCGATAACATGTATGACTATGCCAAACGCGAAGTAAATTACGATTATCCTGCGCAGGGATTCGGAGCCGATATACGCGCACAGGTAAATATATACAAGACACAAGCTTCCGAAAACTGGTGGCTGTGGCGTGAGTATACCATCCTCGATCAGATCAATGCGAGCAACGGTCGCTATATCGTGCCGCGGTATATGGCACCACAGGATTATGGTATGAATGTTATTCCACTATATCCCAACTGTACTTCCAATGCTGTACACATCAAATTCAAAGGACACACGGAAGTAAATGCACAAGCCGGCTGGCGGTGGGGTTTTGTGGAAGTTACATCAGGAGGAACGTCAATCTATAGTCCGATGCAAAGTGCTGCAACCGGCGAAGCTACCTATACACTCACAGCCGGAACATCCAAATTATACCTGGTGGTAATGGGGGCGCCCACTGCCAAACACGACTATGTATGGGAGCCGGGCTTTCCGAAGATCCATCGCTATCCGTATGAAGTGCGTATTGAGAATGCAGCACCCGAAGGATACCAGAGTAATTTCAGAGCCGATCTGAAATCATTGTTCCCCGGCAGTGCACATGCGAATGGCGGAGGTTGGGTGGCCAATACCGCTACCGTTGCGTCATCAGTATATGTAGGTCCGAAAGCAGTAGTGCTCGGCAGTTCCAACCTCTCCGGCAGTGTGCGTGTAGAAGGTACCGCGCGACTTCAGAACGTAACGGCCAGTGGCAGTGCAAAGTTTGCCGGTAATTGTAATGTGAATGGAGGAACCTACACCAATACAGCACAGGTAATCGATGGAGCTATACTATTCAATAGTAATCTTTCTGGCAATGCAACTTTTAAAGATGTAGCATGGGCCTGGGGATCAACCTATGGTAATGGCGTGGTAGTAGGAGGCGATGCCGAAATAGGAAGCTGCTCGACACCCGGAGTATATCTGCAAACACCGCATAGTAATAACGGTCGCAACGCCTGTGACGGACAAGGTGCATCGCACACATCGAATATAGACATCAATGCAAGCTATACGAATTTTACCGATGCCGATATGAGCTGGACGGCCATCGGTTGCAGCAGTTGTACACCGACCAGCATTACACCCTATACACAAGTGGGAAGTGGTACTTGGACGCAAACCGCGTCAGCAACCGTCAGTGCAGGGACTACTGTAAAATTTGGTCCTGCGCCAAATACAGGAGGCTCATGGAGCTGGACAGGACCGAATGGATATACAGCATCAACGCGTGAAATTACAATCAGCAATGTTCAATCCAACCTCACCGGAACATATATAGCGCGCCATACCAATGCATGCGGAGCACAGACCACCCAAAATTTTACGATCGCACTCAACGGCAGTGGTACATCAACAAATATAGCACCGCTGGCAACACGGTCAACATCGTACGTGTCTCCGTGGGAAACACTGGTAGCTGTTAATGATGGTTTTGTACCGGCAAACTCAAACGACAAATCACAAGGCGCATACGGTAACTGGAATAATCCGAATTCAATACAATGGGTACAATATGACTGGGCACAGAATTATACCGTTACCTCGGCAGAAGTATATTGGTTCAATGATGGTGGCGGAGTGCTCACACCTACTACAGCCTATATAGAGTATTGGAACGGTTCAGCGTGGATCAAACTGGCAGACGTACCGTTGCAGACCAATGCATTCAACGCAGTAAATATAAATTCTATAAGTCTCAACAGGCTGCGCGTATCGATGCTCAACACAACACAGTCTACCGGTATATTGGAATGGCGCGTGATGGGATATTCGTCAGCTTCCGCGCGACAAGCTGTTGCTGCTATACCGGATGAAGGTAAATCAGGAAGTATAGTAACATATCCCAATCCAGCATCATCGGAATTTACGGTTGAGCTGAAAGGATTTGAAGCAAACGAAAACGTTGAACTTCAAATGCTCGATCTGCAAGGTCGGTTGATTCATTCAAAAGCAATGGGAACATCAAGAGCTACGACCTATAGTAAATCAGCACTGAATGTGAAGGGAGCAGTATATATCCTGAAAGCAACCGGAACGAAGCGAATCATTTCCGGTAAGATTATACTTACCGATTAGTTGTCCGTTAAACGTTATCAATGAATCGTTATCCGTGAATGCCTTTCACGGATAACGATACCTAAAATATTTATACAAGAGACACTGTGCAAGGGGATTTTTTACGAATACCCTATAACGATTAACTTATAACGGCTAGCGATCGGCTACATTCTCCTGCACTTCACCACCGGCGGTAAACGTCACCTTACGATCATCCGCGGCTCCATCCAACTCAACCTGGTATACCACTTTGCCATCAACCTCAATCTTATCCGTATCATCTATTTTATAGCTACCGAAATCTTTTTCGATCTTCTTTACTATTTCCTGTGGTAGTTCTTTCTTCGCTATATCTTCCTTGTGTTTTTTGATATTGCCGCTTTTGTCGATCCATATATCGTGATCGCGCGTTCCTATTTCAAAATCAACTTTATACTGATCGCCTTTTAGTTCCCAATCGATGTCAGTTGCATTCGGGAATTTTACCTGGAAGGAATTCAGCACAACAGAAGGAACCTGGCTCTGAGGTATATCCTGTGCATTCGCATTTACATTCACTACCCATGCTGCTAATAAAATAATGATGAGCTTTTTCATACCTGAATTTTTTATGTTTAAAGTATAGTTTAATTACAGTTGTAAAGGTCAACCTCAAATCAGGAAACATTTAGGAAAAACGGGTCATCGCGATATTTTTTTTCGCGGTTCATATATCCAGCGCAACAGGAAATCAAGTTTCTCTTCGGTGTTTCCGGCTGGTATACCAATAGCCAGTCCTAAAGCAACCTGGTTGGACAATGCCATTTTTACCTGCGGACGAATCATCATTGATAATTTTTCTCCGGTTAGTTCTTTATTAAATTCTATACCGATAAAATTTTTTGTGCCGGGCAAGACATAATCTATGTTCGTATTGATGAGGAACGATTGCAAATGATGTTGCTCATCAGACTCAAAAGATGGACCGGTATACAGCAGTGTGTGTAACCTTCCCCAACGCTTCGCTACAATAACGAATGGATTGTGTGTACTGCCGGAATAGTGCAGCATATCAAAACTTTTTCCATGCATTTCATATATATACCCAACGGCCAGCGTGGTCTGGTGTTTTTCAGAAACAAAGAATGAATATTGGAAAGCGGCTTTAATACCTTCAAGCCCGGTTTGTGTTTTTTCATGAGCAGGATCTTCGCGCTCCGGAACGCTGTGAAACGAGAATGGCAACTCAATTTCGACTCCCAATCGGTTTACAGGAGCAAACTCATATTCAACCAGGTATGATTGAATGGTATAGGCATCGGTGCTGATCATACCCATCCCTATATTTAGTTCACGTTCACCTTTGCGCGCTCCGAGGTCGCGTATAAGATCAAAGAACACCGGTTCGGCATGCGACACCTTTGCCGGTAACATCGAAGTGCTGGTTTGTGAAAATACGGTTGGCCCTGCAATAAAGAGCAGCAGTAAAAGAAGTAGTCTGTGATATACCATAAGCATGATTGTTTACAAGGGGCAAGGAAATACCACAATCAGGAAACAATCGGGAAGGAGAGATATAGTATATAAAAATTAAAGCCCGGGTTTAGACGATTCGCTAAAACTGTATTAAGAATGTATGCTGCCCATTTGTATAGGAATAACGAATGGTATACCCATAATAATCAATGATTGACTTTACAATGGCCAGTCCGAGCCCGGTGGAGTTTTTTGCAGCAGAGTTTTTATAGAACCGATCAAAGATGTGTGATGGATCAAGAGAACCGGTATGACTGGTATTGCTTACTGATATACCGGTAGCATGTATTGTAACCATTACAGAGCCATCCGGGTAATTATGAAGAATGGCATTTTTGATCAGGTTGGACAGCAGAATTTCTGCCAGCTCTGCATTGAGGCTATATATACAGGTGCCGGGCTGCGTAACTGATATTTTTACGGACTTGAATTCAGAAAGATCGCCAAATGCCGATGCCAGGCGAAGTGCAAGTTCATTGAAGTTTACCGATGTCTGTTGTGGAAACTGTCGGTTTTCGATACGCGATAGGAGCAGCAACGTTTTGTTCAGGCGTGTAAGTCTTTCGAGCGATTCAATAACCGTACTGATCTCCTGAAGTTGGTCGTCTGAAAGTGAATTCTTTTCCGTAAGCAGTTCCAGTTTGTTGATGCTGATTGCGAGCGGTGTCTGTAATTCGTGCGATGCATTTTCAATAAACTGTTTCTGACTATTAAATATAGCAATGTTCCGTTGCAGCAACGCAGATACTGTATCATTCAGAATATTGAACTCACTGACATTGGTTTTCACTGCCGAGAAATTCTCGTTGCTTCCCAACCTGAAATTTTTCAGTTTATCCAGAATAGTATAGAAGGGCTTCCACACTTTTCGCAGTAATACGTTATTGATGATGAGCACACTGGCCAACAGTACAATATATAGCCACACAATGGCATAGAAAAGATCCTCAATCAGATCATCTTCTTCCACCATAGAGGATACGATCTGCAACTCGTAATATTTACCGTTGGAAGCGCGAAACACGGTCTTCAGCATGCGTACAGGCTCATAATCTTTTTCATTCTGCATATATAGTGTAGAGTCCATGTATATATCGCGAACGTGAAGGGCATGTTGATCGGTGATCTCGTGGATGGCATAGTTGCTTTCCATGAATTCTGTTTTGTGGATCAGCGTAGTGTCACTCTCTACTTTTCGGATGATGAGAATTTTTGAATTCTCCAGACCATCATCAATGCTGTCGTAGATTTCATCGAGCATGTTAACATAGAAGATAACCGCCCACACGCCAACAACAACCAGCAGTGCTATGGAAAGATAAGAGAGTGTATAGTTTAGTAATTTCAATGCGCAATCAGTTTATAGCCTACACCGTATACAGCCTGTATCTCCAGCTGTGCCCCGGTATCTTTTAATTTTTTACGCAGGTTCTTGATCTGCGAGTATATAAATTCAAAATCATCAGCCTGATCGATGTGATCGCCCCAGATATGTTCTGCCAGGGCCGCTTTGTTAATAAGTCTGTTTTTGTTAGCTATAAAATACGTGAGTATATCAAACTCTTTCCGGTTCAGCGATACCGGTTCGTGATTGATATAGAGGAGCCGGTCATCAACGTTGATCTTTACATTATTCAGTTCAATTATATTCTGACCATCCATACTCTTTCTGCGGATCACCGATTTAACGCGGGCCGTGAGCTCGGATAAGTGAAACGGTTTAGCCAGGTAATCGTCCGCCCCGAGATTGAGACCGTGAACTTTATCATCAACCGAATTCTTAGCTGAGATAATGATCACATTCTCCTGCTTCCTCATTTTTTTCAAGGCATCCAGAACAGAAAGACCACTTCCGCCCGGTAACATAATGTCCAATAGAATACAGTCGTATTGGTAGCCGGTAACTTTGTCGAGTGCTGTGGTATAATCGGCAGCTGACTCCACAAGAAAGTTTTCCTTTTCAAGAGAACTTACGATAACGTTGCGCAGTTCATCTTCATCTTCAATTACCAGTATTTTCATTCGATGTGGCGTATATTCGTTCAGAAATACTAATCAAAAGTAAGGATGAAAACCGGAAAGAAATGGGAATGATTTTGATTTCATCCCGGAAGAAAAAGCAAAACCCGGGCGCTCATTCCTAAATCTTTCCGGAATTCGCTTTTATTTTTGCTCCTGTAATAACACGTTTTTGTATGAAACTTAAAATTGCAATAGTTTGTATGGTGGCCTTCGTTTCGTGTATGCAAACGAGAAAGGACACGTTTACCGATAAATTCGAAAAAGGACAACGATTATCGGAAGTCAAGTCGAAAAAACTCAAAGAGGTGTCTGGTATAGCTTCCAGCGTTACGAACGCAGGAATGTTATGGGCACTGAATGACAGCGGCAATGAACCGGAGATTTACCTGATTGATAAAGATCTCAACATTGTATATACATGTCGCCTCGCAGGAATTAAAAACCGCGACTGGGAGGATATATCGGTAGGGCCGGGCCCGGACGCTGACCAAAGCTATATTTACATTGGTGATATTGGCGATAATGAAAGTGTATATCCTTATAAATATATCTATCGTTTGCCTGAACCGCGTGTTGCATCAGGACACCGTGATACAACGGTTGCTGCTGTCGATCGCATTGTCTTTAAACTTGCAGATGCTATAAAGGATACCGAGTCGCTGATGATCGATCACAAAACAAAAGATCTGTATGTAGTATCCAAACGTGAAGACCCGGTATATGTGTATACATTAAAATATCCGTATAGCACCACCGATACGTTAACAGCATCCACTACCGTATTGCTGCCGTATGCCAGCATTGTATCGGCCGACTATCAATCCAGGAGTGGAGATGTGTTGATGAAGAACTACGATCACATTTTTTACTGGGAGAACAGTAAAGGAGAAGACTTGATGACGCTTCTTCAAAAGCGACCGGTAGAAGTTCCATACGAACCCGAGCCACAGGGTGAATCAATCGCCTGGGCGACCGATGGCTCCGGTTTTTATACCATCAGCGAATCGAAGAAGAAAGAGAAATCGTATCTCTACTTCTATAAGCGAAAGTAAAATTCACAGACCATCGGTAAAAAAGCATTGTATAATTTTTATGCAATGCTTTATTTTTGATATATAGATACCAGAATTAACATACGATGGCAAAAGCAAAAAAAGAGATCCGCGTCAGAGTTTGGGTTGATCTGGATGGTGAGCGATTCTTCGGCCCGGGACGCGCAGAGTTGTTACAGTTGATACAGGACACCGGTTCCATTTCAAAAGCCGCCAAATCAATGGGTATGTCGTATAAGAAGGCGTGGGCTATGGTAGATGAAATGAACGAGAAAGCGAAGAAGCCTTATGTTGTGGCGCAGAAAGGCGGGCAAAAAGGCGGTGGAACTGAAGTGACAGAAGCCGGTAAGAAAATGGTGGAAGCCTATACGAAAATGATGAGTCGCATTCACGCCATCGTTGAAAAAGAAAAGTCGCTGCTCGATTACGTTTGACAGTTGCAAGCGGTTGATCGTCCGGTAATCTCTTAAAATTATACTGATTCATAAAGGATGGAAGAAATAGTACTTCCATTTTTTTATATTTTTCGATATGTTCACGTGTACATATCGCTTATTATGAGAAGATTTTATACCCTGTTGGCGTTTATTTTTATTTGGAAATTTGCCCTTGCACAAAGTCAGCAGGATAGCATAAAGACGGTTGAACTGACCGATGTTGTCGTAACAGCTTCGCGACTGGAAGAAGACCTGGGTAAATCTCCGGTAAGTATTGAGAAACTGAATACGCGCTCGATATACCAGGCAGCAGCGCCTTCTTTTTTTGATGCACTCGAAAATGTAAAAGGTATACAAATGCTGGTGCCCAGCGTTGGCTTCAAGGTGATCAACACGCGTGGGTTTGGCAACACAACCAATGTGCGTTTTGTGCAGATGGTAGATGGTATGGATAACCAGGCGCCTCACCTCGGTACACCCATTGCGAATATGCTGGGACCCAACGACCTGGATATATATACCGTAGAAATTATCCCGGGAACAGCATCGGCATTGTATGGTATGAATGCAATTAATGGCCTCGCGAATTTCATTACGAAAGATCCCTTTACAACGGCCGGCATAAGCGTTCAGCAAAAGACCGGTATAAATCGTATTAATAATGGAGCAAAGCCATTCTCAGAAACGAGTATACGCTGGGCAAAAATTGTTACCGGCAAACTCGCATTCAAACTAAACGCAACCTATATGCGCGGTACGGATTGGATAGCCGATGACAGACACGACCTCAATCCGAAAGCTAACACCAGTACTGGTCTTATAGGAAACGATAACCCGGCTTTCGATGCTGTTAATTCGTATGGCAATGAATCGTCAAACCGAAGAACGTTAAACCTGGAAGGTAAAAATTATGTAGTGGCACGCACCGGGTATTTTGAAAAGGAAGTTGTGGACTATAGCATCCGGAATGTAAAAGCAGATGCTGCTGTACACTATGCGTTTGCACCCGACAGTAAACTGATATATACATACCGGTTCGCCAATCTCGATAATATATACCAGCGTTCCAATCGTTTCAGGCTGGAAGATTACCAGTTGCAGCAGCACGGACTTGCTTATAAATCACCATCACTGCAAGTACTCGCGTACCTGACGTTTGAGAATACAGGTAAATCATACAACGCCCGATCTATGGCGGAGAACATTGATAGAAGTTTTAAGAGCGATGATCAATGGTTTGCTGATTATAGTATGCGTTTCAGGTCTGCCGTACAGTCCGGTGAATCTGTTTCAAACGCCCACCATATAGCGCGAAGTTTCAGTGATCAGGGCAGACCACAACCCGGCTCTGCTGAATTCAACGATCTTATTCAGCGGCTCGGCAGTATTAACAACTGGGATATAGGGGCAGCGCTTCGGGTAAAAGCGCGCCTGCTCCACACTGAGGGACAACTGAACCTCACCAAAAATCTGCTCCATAACTTCCACGATGTAACCGGTATAGAATTACTGGCAGGCTTCGATTACCGAACTTATATAATTATTCCCGATGGCAATTATTTTATCAACCCGGAGGAGTCAGGTGAAAATATACTCTATACTAAAACCGGTGGCTTTTTGCAGGTATCCAAAACCTTTTATGAAAAATTAAAAGTAGGTGCCACCCTGCGTGCTGATAAAAATGAGTTTTACAAACTGAAATGGAATCCGCGTTTTACTGCTGTATATTCTATCAATAACTTTCATCATCTCCGTTTTTCATTTCAGAATGGTTTCCGTTTTCCGAGTGTGTTCGAAGCATTCTCGAATGTTAACAGCGGTGGTGTAAAGCGGGTAGGAGGTTTGCCGGTAATGTCGTCCGGTATATTTGAGCGCGGGTATAAACGTGCTTCGATTGATGCATTTCAGGCAGCAGTGATCCGCGATGTAAACCAGCAGGGCCTATCACAGAATGATGCTATCATCAAAAATGAAAATCTGCTGGTAAAGAACGATTATACCTATGTTAAACCCGAAGAGATACGTTCACTCGAAGCCGGCTATAGAGGTATCTTCCTGGAAGGGGATTTGCAGCTTGATATTGATTTTTACTACAACCGCTATAATGATTTTATAGCACAGGTAGAGATGAACATTCCGCGTACTACAATAGTGGATTCAATTCCGTTCTACCTCAACGACAGACGTAAGCAGGATCGTTACCGCATGTGGACCAACTCGCATACCACCGCCTATAACTATGGAGCAGGTATGGGTGTTCGCTATAGTTTACCGGGTAATTTTAATGCATCCGGAAATGTTACGTATGCGAGGCTGCAACGAAAGTCTGACAACGATGGACTCGAAGACGGTTTCAATACCCCTCGATGGATCGTAAATGTATCGCTCGCGAATGAACATCTTTATAAAAATATAGGCGCTACACTTACCTGGCGCTGGCAAAGCGATTACTATTGGCAATCATTTCTGGTAAATGGAAATGTACCTGCCTATCAAACTGTAGATGCACAAGTATCATCACGCTGGAAAAAGTTCTCCGTAAAAGCAGGTGCCAGCAACCTCTTCAATCACTACTACCACTCATTCCTCGGTGGCCCATCCATCGGAGGATTCTACTACACCACCTTAACCTATAATATCTAAAATATATACAGCTAAACTCTGGATTTTTCAACTTTCAGACTTTCAGACTTCCGGACTTCTTGACTTTCCGACTCTTTGAGTTTCCGACTTCCTGACTCTCTTTCAAAAAAACTTCCTTACTTGTGTCCAATTCCTGATACCTCATTTGTCATAGGGATGTATTGAATATAGTATCCACATTTAAAACAAAGACAATGGACGAATTCATGTTAATTTTCAGACACGAGGATGGTAAAAAAGTAGCATCACCTGAACAGATCGAGCACTGGATGAAACAGACGATGGACTGGATAGGCGGCATTGCTGCACAAAACAAATTTGCCGGAGGCAACGGTTTGCCATTCGAAGAGAGCAAAGTAGTATGGCACAACAATGTTGTTACCAACGGACCCTTCGGAGAGATCAAGGAAACAATTGGCGGCTATATTATCGTTAAAGCTGAGTCAGTTGATGAAGCCGTTGAGTTTGCAAAAGGATGTCCCGTGTTGCAAGGTGACGGTAATAGTGTTGAGGTAAGAAAGATTGCGCGTGGCGATGGTGTTCATTGATATATATAAAGCTTCTGTCCTGCAAACTTTACAGGGCAGAAGCTGATTTAAGCTATGCAACATCACGAACTTATTCCGCATTTATTCAGGATCGAGTACAGGAAGATCGTTTCTGTTCTTTGCAAGCGCTTTGGTTTTGACCAGGTTGAGATTGCAGAAGATATAGCAAGCGATACATTTTTGACCGCTGCACAAACGTGGCCGCTAAAAGGTATACCGGAAGAACCGGCAGCGTGGCTGTATAGTGTTGCGCGTAATAAAGCAAAAAACTATTTGCAACGCGACCGCGTCTTCGAAAGCAAAATTACTCCGACCGTAAAGAGCGATGCTGCAGCACTATATGAAATAGACCTGTCGCCACAAAATATATCCGACAGTCAATTACAAATGATGTTCGCTATATGTCATCCTGCCATTCCACCGGAGGCACAGATCGGTTTGTCGTTGCGGATACTTTGCGGGTTTGGTATTGATGAGATTGCCGATGCCTTTCTTACCAATAGAGAAACGATCAACAAGCGCTTGTTCCGCGCACGCGAAAAGTTACGAGAAGAAAAGATACCAATCGAGTTGCCAACACAGGGGGAGATTGATGCACGGCTCAACACGGTACTTACTACGCTATACCTCTTGTTCAGCGAAGGTTATTACTCTGCCAGCCAGCAGCAGACACTTCGAAAAGATCTTTGCCTGGAGGCGATGCGCCTTTGCTATATGCTGGTGGATAATCCCTATACCAACAAACCCGCGGTAAATGCATTACTGGCGCTGATGTGCTTTCATGCTTCACGTTTTGATGCGCGTATAAATGAAAGCGGGGAACTGGTGCTATATGATGAGCAGGATACCAGCTTATGGAACCAGGAACTGATCAGTAAAGGCGGCTATTTTTTGCAGCGTGCCACCGCAGGTGTTATAGTATCAAAATATCACCTCGAAGCCAGTATTGCTTATTGGAATACACGAAAAGAAGATACCCGCGAGAAATGGGAAAATATACTTCAGCTCTATAATCATTTGCTGCAGCTCGAATATTCGCCTATAGCCGCGTTGAACAGAACATATGCGCTTTCAAAAGTAAAAGGGAAACAGGAGGCGATCAATGAAGCAGAGAAACTGAAACTTGTTACCAGTCATTTTTACTTTGCCCTGTTGGGCGATCTTTATACCGGCATCGACAATCAAAAAGCAAAAGTGAATCTGGAGCGCGCTATAGAACTGGCCAGAACACAATCTGATAAGCAGATCATCCAAAAGAAAATAGATCGCCTCCTGAAGTAAATACACCAGCGCTTTAAATCAGAAGTCGTTACCCTATAGATTTTCCGAAACTTTTCTTTACTTCGTACATCTCATAGAACAGAGTACATTGTATGTCGCAACGAATCACGAATTGGGCAGGTAATTTTGAATATACAACTTCACGTATACATTATCCGGAAACTATAGCTCAGGTATGTGACATAGTAAAGCGAAGTAAACATATACGGGCGCTGGGTTCGCGCCATTCGTTTAATACGATAGCTGATAGTAACGAAGACCTCGTTTCACTCGAACGTATGAACACAATTGTTTCGCTTGACTGGTTGCAACATACTATTACTGTGGAAGCGGGAATCAAATATGGCGAAGTATGCGAGTATTTACACATGCATGGCTACGCATTGCATAACCTGGCGTCACTTCCCCATATATCTATAGCGGGAGCGGTGGCTACGGCTACGCATGGCTCCGGTATACGAAACGGTAACCTGGCGAGCAGCGTATCGGCACTTGAATTTGTAAATGCAGCAGGTGAGGTGGTAACACTGTCGCGGGCGGATGGCGATATATTTAACGGTGCCGTGGTAAACCTGGGAGCGCTTGGTATTGTTACAAAGATTACACTTGACCTGGTTCCTGCTTTTGATGTGCAGCAGTATGTATACCTGAACCTGCCGATGCAGCAACTGCAAAAACACTTTATAGCCATCATGTCAGCCGGCTATAGTGTAAGTCTCTTTACAAAATACCAGAACAAGACTATAAATGAAGTATGGGTAAAGAAGCAATCGGATATACCGGGCGATACTATGCCGGCAGAATTTTACGGAGCCAGGCTGGCCACCAGAAATGTACATCCTATAGAAGAAGAGTCAGCCGAAAATTGTACTGATCAGCTGGGTGTAATGGGACCGTGGTTTGATCGCCTGCCACATTTTAAAATGGGTTTTAAACCAAGCTCCGGAAAAGAACTTCAGTCAGAATATTTTATACCCATCGCACATGCATACGAAGCGTTCATGGCGGTTGAAAGTTTACAGGAGCAGATTGCGCCTCATCTTTTCATATCTGAAATAAGAACAATCCAGGCAGATGATCTTTGGATGAGCCCCTGCTATAAACAGAATTGTCTGGCCATTCATTTTACCTGGCATCAAAAGGTTGAGACCGTGATGAAGTTGCTGCCGTTGATCGAAGCGAAGCTCGCACCGTTTAATCCTGCACCACATTGGGGTAAATTATTTACCCTTACATCCGATAAGATTGCTTCCCGGTTCGAAAGACTTGCCGATTTTAAACAACTGCTTAAAAAGTACGATAGCGGGGGTAAATTTCGGAATGATTTTTTAAGAACACACCTGCCGTAGAAAACTTCAGCATGTTGTAAAGCGGTACAACATATAGTAAAATGTATACTTTTCAATGGTATACATTTTTTACCGATTGTCACTTCATCAAACGATTTCTGAAACGGACGCGAGCCGCAAGGGTCGCGAAGATCGTAGACTTGCACTATAAACCGAATGAACATTCAATCGGTATGGAGCAACCGGACAAAAAGCATATCATCTTTCAGACCGTATTGGAGCTGATCCGCGAAAAGGGTTTTCATGGCACGCCTGTGAGCATGATTGCCGAGCGCGCCAATGTAGCAGCCGGTACCATCTATCATTACTTTGATAGTAAAGAAGTAATGCTCATCGAGCTCTATAAGTATATAAAAGAGCAGGTACAAGCCATTATAGTAAAAACAGACAAATCGTCTCAGGCATACCCCGAGCAATTCTATGAGCTATGGATGGCGCTTTACCAGTTCTATATAAATAATCCCAATGTGCTTGGATTCTTCGAGCAGTTCGTAAATTCACCTTATTATACAGAAGAGCCTTCCGATAATACCTGTCCACTCCGTAAAACACTTCTTAATTTCTTCGGTAAAGGCGTTAAGCAAAATGTGTTGATGCCCCTGCGGCCTGAAATTTTAAGTGCTCTCTTCCATGGTAATGTTATCACCATGGCCAAGATGCACAAGCTTCGAAAAGTTGTATTGAAGAAAGAAGAGGTTAGTGAAGTGATTGATGCCTGCTGGCGAAGTGTTACCAAACCCGGTACCGGTTATCCTGATAAACGTACTATTGATTTCAAGTTAAATAAAAATGGAAAATGAAAATGGCAAAGTATAAAGTGCTGTTGATGCTTATCGGGTTGCTCACTTCCTGGCAAGTATATAGTCAGCAGGCTTCTGATACCATCCCGGGTACATTTACCCTTGAGCAATGTATCTCCTATACGTTGAAGAACGGTGCTGCAGTACAACAGGCTCAACTCGATGCATCCATTGCTGAGCGCGATGTGCGCATAGGTCTCTCGTCATGGCTGCCACAGATATCAGCTCAGTATGCGGCTGTACACAATATTCGAAGACAGACTTCTGTATTTGGTGACCAGATCATTACCATCGGTACGAAATATACTTCTAATATCATGTTTCAGGCTACGCAGACATTGTATAGCAACGATGTATTTCTGGCAACACGGGCCGCCCGGTATTCCCGTCTGCAGGCTGCGCAAAACACCGAGAGTAACAAGATCGATGTCGTGGTAGAAGTTAGTAAAGCATTCTATGATATATTGTTTACACGTGAGCAACTGCGAATTCTGAATGAAAATATTCTTCGCCAGGAGAAACAATACCGGGATGCATTTAACCGGTACGAAGCAGGCCTTGCCGATAAAACCGATTACCAGCGGGCCAGTATATCATTGGCAAATACACGAAGCAGCCGCAAGCGTACGTTCGAATCCACGCATGCTAAATTTGCTTATCTCAAGCAGCTGATGGGTATAGCACCCGAGAAGGAATTAACGTTGCATTACGACAGTGCTACGCTGATGAGTGAGGGCTTACTGATCGATACAACGCAAACGCCATCGTATGTATCGCGCATCGAATACAAGCAGCTTCAAACACAAATGCAATTACTGCAACTGAATACGAATTACTACAAACTCGGATTCCTGCCTACACTCTCGGCCTATATCAACTATAATCCGATGTTCTTCAATAATTCATTGCCGGATTTATATAACAAAGCATACCCTACATCAGCGTTGGGTATACAAGCCAGCATACCACTCTTTACCGGCACCAAGCGTTTACAGAATGTAAAGCGCGCACACTTGCAGCAAGAACGCCTGCAGGTGCAAATGGATAATACGCAGCGGGCCATCTATACCGAATACCAGACAGCGCTGGCAAACTATAAAAGTGATTATAACGAATGGCAGGTGCTGCGACAAAATGCAGCGATTGCGCAAGAGGTATACAACACTATCAAACTTCAATACGATGAAGGTATTAAAGCCTATGTTGATTTGATTGTGGCAGAGACTGATCTGCAAACAGCACAACTCAATTATTACAATGCGCTCTTCCAGGTATTGTCGAGCAAACTCGACTACGAAAAAGCTTTAGGAATTATAAACGTGAACTGATCTTGAAATATACCTATATGATGAAACATCATTTACTCCGGATTTTTGCGGGCCTTAGTATGCTGGCCATCTTGTATGGTTGTGGAAATTCGCAAAAGAAGCAGCAAGGACCGCCACCGGCTGTACCGGTTAATGTTCAGCAAGTAACCTCCAGCAGTGTAACTGGCACGGATGTATACCCGGCAACAGTAGTGCCTATTAATGAAGTGGAACTGCGTCCGCAGGTGTCGGGCTATATTACCCATATATATATTAAAGACGGCCAGAAAGTTTCAAAGGGACAAAAGCTCTACGAGATCGACCGGAGTAAATATCAGGCAGCGATTCGCCAGGCACAGGCTAATGTAGCAAGTGCGAAAGCAAATTTGAATCGTGTAAAACAGGACGTAGACCGCTACGAGCGCTTGCTGGAAAAAGAAGCGATTGCACGTCAGCAAGTGGATTATGCGCGGGCTGACTATCAGACAGCACAATCGCAAGTATCCGCAGCCGAAGCACAACTCGCGAGTGCATCAACGGACTATAGCTATTCGGTGATAACCGCTCCGTTTGATGGTGTGATTGGTATATCGCAGGTGAGAATCGGGACACAGGTATCTCCGGGACAACCTTTACTTAATACTATATCTTCGGAAGATCCAATGGCGGTTGACTTTGTTATCAACGAAGGTGAACTCAATCGTTTCAACAGGCTTCGCACGAGTACAATTGATTCACTGTTCACATTGACATATTCGGATGGCAGACGCTACGAAGCTAATGGTAAATTACTGGCGATCGATCGTGCGATTGGAAGACAAAGCGGAACGATCACGGTACGACTGACATTCCCGAATACAAAACATGAACTATATCCGGGTATGACACTCAATGTAAATGTGCTGAACCAGGATATAGGTGATCGCGTGGTGATTCCCTATAAATCAGTTACCGAACAAATGGGCGAATACTTTGTCTTTGTTGTTCAGGGAGATTCCGTGCAGCAGCGCAGACTTCAACTCGGCACACGTCTGAAGGAGTCGGTGGTAGTTCGGGAAGGTTTGAAGGATGGAGAAACAATTGTAGTAGAAGGTATACAACGCTTGCGTCAGGGTGCCAAAGTACAGGTTGGAGCTCCTGCAGGTGCACCGCAGAAAAGTGCAGGAAAATAATTACCTAAATTTTAGAAGCGCATGATCTCAGATGTATTTATAAGACGACCGGTCACGTCTATCGTTATATCCCTGCTGATTTTACTCGTAGGTGTATTGGCGATGATGAACCTGCCGGTTACACAATATCCGGATATTACGCCACCGGTAGTTTCAGTTTCCGGTAACTATACCGGTGCAGATGCTCTTACAGTTGAACAAACTGTAGCCACCCCGGTTGAGACACAGGTGAACGGTACACCGGGCATGATGTATATGAGCTCGAACAGTACCAGTACCGGGCAGATGCAGATGAACGTTACGTTTGAAGTAGGAACTGACGTAAATATAGCGACACTTGATGTGCAGAACCGTGTAAGTATTGCCGAGCCGCGTCTACCCGAAGAAGTACGCAGACTCGGTATGGTGGTGCGGAAGCGGAACCCGAGCATCATGATGGTGGTGGGTATATATTCTCCGAAAGGAACCCACGGTGTTGAATACCTTGACAACTATACCAATATATTCGTGCGCGATGCCTTGTTGCGTGTGCCGGGTGTTGGTGATATCAACGCATTAGGACAGGACTTCAGTATGCGTATCTGGCTCAAGCCGGATAAGCTTGCTCAATATAGCATCGGTGCAAAAGAAATTACAGCTGCTATACAGGAGCAGAACCTGCAGGTTGCTGCCGGTACAGTAGGAGCGATGCCGCAGTTTAACTCGCAGACGTTCGAATACCCTATTACGGTAAACGGACGCTTGCAAACACAGGAAGAATTTGAAAACATTATAGTTCGTACCAATCCGAAAGACGGATCACTGGTATACCTGAAAGATGTAGCACGCATCGACTTCGGGCGTTTTGATTACGGAAGGTTCTCTGCTATAAATGGTAAGCCTGCCGCGATGTTACTTATATACCAGGCACCCGGAAGCAACGCACTGGCTACTGCTGAAGGTGTATATGCAGCGCTCGATGAATTGAAAGCTGCTTTCCCTTCAGATGTAGACTATGTGGTTTCATTCGAATCGGTATCGGTGGTGGAAGTTTCCATTGAGGAAGTGGTGCATACGCTGGTGGAAGCGTTGATCCTGGTTACGATCGTGGTGTTCCTGTTCCTCCAAAGCTGGCGCGCAACATTGGTGCCGGTGCTGGCTATACCGGTATCTATTATAGGTACATTCATTTTCTTTATACCACTCGGTTTTACCATTAACACGCTTACCTTATTCGGGTTTGTGTTGGCCATTGGTATTGTGGTGGATGATGCCATTGTGGTGGTGGAAGCCGTGCAGCACTATATAGATCACGAAAAGCTTTCAGCAAAAGATGCAACGCGCAAAGCGATGAAAGATATAACGGCACCTGTTATTGCCATCGCGTTGATCCTGGCAGCTGTGTTTATACCGGTAGGATTTATACCAGGCATTGTAGGTCGCTTGTATCAGCAGTTCGCCATCACCATCGCTATATCGGTGTTGATCTCTGCCTTCGTAGCGCTTACCCTTACACCGGCATTATGCTCGCTGATGCTGAAGCCGATGAATGTAAATAAAGACTCACGCGGACTGAATAAGTTCTTCTTCAAGTTTAATGGCTGGTTTGGAAGAACGACCGATAATTATACCCACGGTGTACGGCACAGCATTCGCTATACACCGCTCGTGCTGATTCTGCTGGCATGTATATATGTGGGTACATTTGCACTTTTTCAAAGCAAACCCACCGGATTTATACCGACCGAAGATGAAGGACGTCTCTTCATTTCATTTGAATTACCGGAAGGCTCTTCGTCATCGCGTACACGTGAGCTGATGGCAAAATTGTCGGATATGATTCGTGAAGTACCGGCTATCAAAAATTATACAGGTATAGGCGGATTGAACGCGATCAACTTTGCATTCAAACCAAACAGCGGTACATACTTTATCCAGTTGCACCCGTGGAGTAAACGTAAAGATCCTGCGCAGCAATTGTTTGGCGTAATTGGACAGTTGCAGCAGAAATTTGCATCGATCAAAGAAGCCAACATTGTAATTGTACCACCGCCTGCTATACCGGGGCTTGGACAAACTGGTGGCTTCAGTTTTATGCTCGAACAAAAGGCCGGAACGGATATCAAAGAATTTGAGCGCGTGTTAGGACAATTCCTGATGAAGGCCAATCAGCGTCCGGAGATACAGATGGCGTATAGCTTCTTCACGGCAAAAACTCCGGGTTATTTTGTGGAAGTTGATCGCGAGAAAGTAAAGAAACTGGGTGTTGCATTATCGGATGTATTCTCAACCATGTCATCGTATATGGGGAGCCAGTACGTTAATGACTTTACACGTTACGGACGAAACTTCCGCGTAGTGGCACAGGCCGACACAGTATACCGTGATGATATAGAAGACCTGAAACAATTTTATGTATTGAACAGGGAAGGAGCTTCCGTTCCGCTCAGTGCGCTGGTATCGTATCGCGTGGTAGAGAGCGCGCCCGTTATATCGCACTATAACCTTTTCCGTTCGGCAGAGATCAACGGTAACGCAGCAACAGGATATAGCAGTGGTCAGGCATTATCGGCATTGCGCGAAGTAGCCGCAGAAGTTTTACCGGCAGGCTATGGCTATGATTTCTCCGGACTCAGCCGCGAAGAGCTTGCAGCCGGTAACAGCACGATTACAATCTTTGCGCTTTCTATACTCGTGGTATTGTTACTACTCGCTGCGCTATATGAAAGCTGGTCTGTTCCGTTCTCCATCATGTTAGCCGTACCGTTGGGTGCATTCGGTGCGATCCTTGCCCTGACGTTTTTACCAAAGCTGAACAACAATATATATGCACAAATTGGTTTGATAACACTCATCGGTCTGGCAGCAAAGAACGCCATCCTGATCGTAGAGTTTGCCAAAGAGCGCGTTGACAAAGGCGTAGAACTTATCGAAGCAACACTCGATGCTGTGAAGCTTCGCTTACGACCAATCATCATGACATCCCTTGCCTTTATACTCGGTGTGCTTCCGTTAGCATTGGCATCCGGTGCCGGAGCCGTGGCGCGTCAAACAATCGGCTGGACAGTTATCGGTGGTATGCTCGCAGCAACCTTCCTCGCAATCTTCATAGTACCCGTACTATATGTAATCATCACCAAGGTATCCTACGGTAATAAAAAATTAACCGAACTCCGCGAAGCAGACCGCTCCACTCCGGATATATAGAAGGAATCGTTAACCGTTATCCGTTAATCGTTATCCATGAATCGTTAAATAGTTATCAGAATATAAATTACAGGTGTTTAAAAAAGAATGGGTATACTGAAAAGTATACCCGTTTTTATTTAAAGAGTATAAAAGAATAATCAGAATAATTTAAAAAAATCTTCCAATCTTTTAATCAAGGGCCTCTACTCCCTCTGAAGTCATTACTACCCGTTTCATACTTCCATCAGCGTTATAGTATAAATAATCGAGACAGACCGAGCGCCTGTGACTGCTGCCATCTTTTAATCCACCGTTGTGATAAAAGAAATAAGACTTCCCATTGAAATCAATTATTGCAGGGCGATTGGTTTCGCAGTTGCCAGCGAGTTCATTCAGTATACCTTTAAACTGCCACGGACCATCGATTGATCGGCTCATGGCGTACGCTACCTTCTCGGGTGACTGATAGCCGTACGACAGATAGTACCAGCCATCCCGCTTGTGAACATGAGCACCTTCCATAAAGTCGGGAAGCTTAATCGTTTTAATAGCACCGTCCAGTTCAATCATGTTCTCACGAAGCTTGGTATAGTAACATTTATTTTTTCCCCAGAAGATATAGGCTTGTCCATTGTCGTCTAGCAGTACCGTTGGATCAAAGTTATCCGTGCCGGGTAGTATACCTGTTTTCGTTGTGATAAGTGCAGCACCGATAGCATCGCGAAAAGGACCAACAGGTGAATCAGCCACGGCTATACCAATGGCTTTACCCTCTATCGTTGCATGGGTAACTGCTGCATACCAGTAAAATTTATTTCCGCGCTGAATTACCTTCGAAGCATACGCATCACCCTTCGCCCATTTAAAATCCGTTGCTTTTAAATTTACCGGGTGTTCAGTCCAGTCGCGCAGGTTACGCGAAGAGAAACAGAGCCACTTGTTCATACTATACGCATGTGTACCGGGAGGAGCTTCATCATGGCCGGTATACAAATATACTGTATCGTTATATACAAGTACCGTTGGATCGGCCGTGTATGTATGGCGGATGATCGGATTCCCGGCTGATAAAGTTTCTGTTGTTGGCATAGATTAATTTTAAATGACGACTCGTTGTCGGAGAAGACAATCTCGAAAAAACAATGCCAGCAATTTTACAAGGTCAGTTCAGCGAAGTGTGAGCAGATGGAAAAACTTTTAAATGGATTTTAGTAATGAAATGAATCAGTTCGAGCAGATATGTTTTTTGCAGATCATTGGAGAACCGGTAGCTTGAATTTTTTTCACCCTTTAACTTCTGAAGAATGCCTGCTATTTCTTTATCCTGCATTTCATTCAGAGCATAGAGCGTGTTGCTCATCGTGTTGAATAAGCGATTACAACGGATGTGTCGCAACGTATTCTCCGGAAGCACATGTTTATTGAACATGTAAACCGAGCCCCCCGACACCTGTCTGGATATATGTACTATACAATACAGATCACTTATCGTACTCAGAATGATCATTGTAGTTGTTCCTCAACATGCATAAACTGTCCCATTTATCCACAGTATATATTAATTTCTGAAAGTGGATGGAGTAACCGTAGTTTGCTTTTTGAAGAAGTGATTGAAGTGTGCAGGTTCTTCAAACCCCAGGCAATAACTGATCTCTGAAATATTCCAGTCGGTATGTTTCAATAAAGCTTTTGCTTCGCTGGTCAATCGTTCTGCAATGTGATCCGTGGTAGTCTTTCCGGTTGTGAGTCGTATAGCGCGATTTAAATGATTTACATGTACTGATAACTTCTCAGCAAAGTCACTTGCTGATCGCAAGGTAAATCGTTGTGAAGGTGAATCGATTGGAAACTGACGCTCCAGTAATTCAGTAAACACAGCCGTGATACGCGCATTGGCATCCGTATGTTGGTATAGAGTCTCAGTAGGCTGTACCTTCAACGCATAATGGATCATCTCCATTATATAGTTCGTAATGAGATCATATTTGTAGATATAGTCTGAGTCGATCTCACCGAGCATTTTTTCAAATACACTGCTGATATATTTATCCTGCGATTTGTTCAGTGAATAACTGGGTTTGTTACCCGGTACAAACATCGGGAGGTCGCGTATACTACCGCGCAGGCGCTCAGTAAAAAACGATTCCTTGAAGATGCAGAAATACCCGGTTGAATCGTCAGAGCGCTGCTCAAACGTATAGGGAACGTTGCTGCTGAAAAACATCAGTGTAGTCCCCGACACCTCAACACTCTTATCAGCATAGTGGTATAGATGATTACCACGCATCAACGTTATTTTGTAGAACTCTCTTCGGCTATACGGAGCAGGCGGTTTACCCGGACCCATGCAATCTTCCAGTCTGAAAACATTGAAATGTCCTATATCCTTTTTCAGATTTTCAGGAAGCCAGTTAAACTTTTGTCTGTAAAAATCTTCAAGTGTTTCAATCTTCGCCATAGCTTTTGGGATTTGATTTAGGATTGGAAGATTACAAGATTATAAGATTGAAAGATTGGTGAATCTGTTAACTCTGTGATCTTTCAGCTATATAATTTTCCAGTCTTCTAATTTTGAAATCTTCCAATAAAAAAATACGATTTCCGTAATTCAAAGGTAGGCATGTACTGACAGAGAAACTTATAACCTTCAAACCAAAACTTGTAAAATTCAAACAATGGACAGGATACTGGCGTGTTTGGTTTTTTGCAGCAATGCGTGGTTTTTATAGTAAAATATGGGGATTCCGCTCTATGGACGCATGATTCCGGGGTTTGTGCCATTCCATTCAGGAAACAATCCGTTGTTGTTGGTAATCTTCAGATGCGTGGTGGCTACTTCACTGAATACACTTCTGAAATCAGTAGTTACGGCAAGATCGCGACCGTCTTCAAGATTCTCCGGAGCAAGTGGTTTCACGTCACCATATACTTTGCCGCCCTGTATATTATTGCCGATGATAAATGAACACGAAGCACGACCATGATCTGTGCCACCAGTTCCATTTTGTTTTACCGTTCTACCGAATTCTGTCATCGTCATAATTGTTACATCATCGTGATAAACTTCGAGGTCATGCCAGAAAGCAGTTATACTATTGCTCAGGTCTTTGGCATTGCGTGCAAACATACCATTGTAGGTACCTTGATTGAAGTGCGTGTCCCATCCACCCGATTCAGCGAAAGCTACCTCAAGTCCTACATCCATCTTGATAAGTTGCGCAATCTGCTTCATGGCATTTCCCAAATCACTCGCAGGATATTGTACCTGGTTTGCAGGAGTATATTTCTGTACACCGGCTTTCTGCAACATTTTAACAGCATCAAAACTCTCTTTACTCGTCTCCTTCAATAACGCTGACGATGTTTGATCATATAGTTCTTCAAAGCTTCGCGCGGTTGTAGCGGCAGCGGCAGAGTTACCTTTAAGTTGTAAGCTGAAATCTTTCAAGTCCTTTATTGCCAATGCACCATGTTCGCCATAGAACGCGCGCGGCATAGACGAAGTAATACTCACAGCCTGAAACGGTGAGGCATCATGTCCTAAAAGCCCTATAGCACGATTAAGCCAGCCGCTCTGTGTATTCTTGTTAAACGGTGTCCCCGATTCCATATAGTCTTGCGCATCGAAGTGTGAACGCGTTGTATTCGGTGAGCCCATGCCGTGTACTATAGCCATACGGTTGTCGCGGTATAAAGATTCAAATGCGCGTAGAGACGGGTGCAATCCAAAACGTTCATCCAGATCGATTAAAGACTCGGAAGCATTAGTCTTTAACGGAGACATGGAAAGCGTTGGTCGTGCTGCTTTCAGGTATATATCTGTGAAAGGTGTAACCGCCATCAGACCGTCCATCGCTCCGCGCTGAAAAATGCATACCAATATTTTATTCCGTTTATAAGGAGCTATTATTTTATGACTCTCTGCGGCACGCGCTATAAAAGCCGGTACGCCACCGATACCCGCACCAAATAATGCGACACCTCCAGCCTTTAAAAAACCTCTTCGTGTTATCATTATCTATATAGTTGTGTTGCTATTATCTCCTCTGAAATTCCGGTGATCCCAGCAGAATACCTACTACCTGTGACAGCTTGTATGGATTGCTTTTCCTTTCATTCTCCATCGGTTGAACCGAAAGCATTTCATCGTGTAGGGAGTCCGTTGCAAGCGTTGGTTGTGCAGCTTTACCCGCGGCTTTGTTCACCTTCTGTTGCAGGTCCGGAGTATTCAAAAGTGGTGTTAATCGTTTAATGGTTTCATCTGGATTTCTTCCAGGCATCAGAAATTTACTATAGGCATTAAGCGCATCTTCTGCGCTTTCGGGTTCATGATTGTTATTTAGTCCAAGAAGATTAAATTTTATACCGGGTATGCGTTCTTCGGCCAGCGCAAGTCCAAAGCTCATCCGGTTCAGCAGTGAACCTGTATTGATCCAGTGTTGCCCTTTATCAGGAAAACCTGTTGGCGCCTGATAAAAATATACTTGCTGTCCCATGCGTGTGACCCAGTTATATACCAGGTATGGATTTCGCACATCAGCCTGCAATGCGCGTATACTGCTGATGGCAAGTTCAAACGGAGATTTGGTTTTAGCACGTATAGCCGATGCATCCCAGAACTCGGACGAAGTAGTCATCGTGATCAGTATCTTTTTTATATCGCCATTCGTATCATGAAAAGTCTTCGCCATTTTATCGATCAGACTTTTGGGAGGATTATCACTTACAAAACGCGTAGCTATTTTCGTGGAAATGAATTGCGCGGTAGAGGGATGTTTCGCCAGCATCTCCAGTAATTGTATACCTTCTTCATATCCGTTTCCTGCCGGGAAAGATATACCCAGCACTTTTTTCTCCCCGGTATCATGACGATTGGGTGTAAAAAGAAAATCACCATCGTGTATAAATCCACGGACCTTCAGTTTCTCTTCACCGGCATTGTCCAGTAATTTTTTATAACCATTGCCAAAGTTCTCGTTACCCATGGGATATATAGTCCAGCCGGTGAGCATGCGGGCCGCTTCCGTTACATCATTTTGCGTATAGCCTCCGTCCACACCCAACGTATGCAGTTCCATTACTTCACGTGCATAATTTTCGTTGAGTCCTTTCATTCTTTTTTTGGACGATGCACGTTTTGAAGTTGTACTGTCTGTTGCACCAACACTGCTGAAGTTATCGAGGTATAAAAGCATAGCCGGAGATTTGGCCGTAGCGATCAACAAGTCTTTAAATTTACCTTGCGCTCGCGGCCGAATTACATCACGTTCATAAGCCGGTATAAACTGACTGCATATACGTTTGGTAAAGGATACATTGAAGTGATTGAACCAGAATTCGGTGAGCACTTCCTGTAATTGATTTTCGCTATACGCAGCCCGGAGTATTTTTTGATTGATGAATTGCCTGGTAAGCTCTCGTTCGGATTTGATGTTCTTCTCCTCGGCATACCGTTTCAATTGCTCACGATAGCCCGCCATATTTACTTTTGCGGAATCACGATCAATCACACCATCAGCAACGGCCATGCGAAGTATCTGCGCATTTTTATAATAAGTATTTACGACCTCCGTGTTACTCAGGGTTAGGGCATCGTAACTGCTTAGTATTTTATCCAGGTTATCATCAGAAAGATTGGCACTCAATTGTTTTTCGAACCACGTCTCCAGACCAGTAGCCATCACGTTGTCAACCATTCCCGGCGTGGAGCCATAGGTAAACCTGCTGATCAGGTGCGCGGCTGCCTGCTCTTCGGTGAGACCAGCCTTTGCGTATGGAAACCGGTAGAGCGGAGTACGAACAGGCGATTGTGTCACGGAAGCCGAGAGCACAACAGCATTGAGCAATACCACGATGGTTAGAAGTATAAACAGCCAATGATTTTTCGAAAACATAGTATAATATTCAGTTTCCAACCCGTTGGACTTCATTTTCCCCCGAAGGTTTAATCAGTTCTAAAAAGAAATAGCCGCTGTTGTAACAGCTAATTGTATCAGTCATATGTGAGATATAGGATATTGCTGATATGCAATTCCGTTTTTCCCTGATGTATGATGCATGCCAATTGCCGACCTTGAAAAAAAATAGCTCAGTAACGATGTATGCCTGTTCTTGCATTTTTCCGATGGCATACGGATAATCTTTTCAAGACGGGCTACTCTTTCTGGCAAACATGTCCGATCATTTAAGTAAACGTATGGCGCTTCGTAGTATATCTTGTCAAGTTGCTGTCCTGATATTATTTCTGTCTTATAGCGCTACGGCACAGCGCGCCTTCAAATTCAAAACAATAAAACTGGAAGATAACCACATCCGCTGCATCCTTCAGGATAAACGGGGATTTATGTGGTTTGGTACGTTTGACGGTTTAACCAAATACGATGGTAACAAACTCGTGATCTATAAAAATACCGTAGGTGATTCTACCACCATTAACGGAAACTGGATAACCGATATGCTGGAAGATCATGCCGGATATATCTGGGTAGCCACCTATGATGGTTTGAGTCGATACGATCGCGTAACCGATTCTTTTCAACAATTCAAAGCGGGTCGTAAGCCCTATAACATTCCGGGTAACAACGTTGAAGATATATACGAAGACCGTGCTGGAAATTTATGGATAGGCACTGACCGCGGCTTATGCAAGATCGATAAAGACCGAAAAGATTTGACCCGGTATATACATCAAAAAAATAATCCGGGAAGTCTGGTGTCCAATGAGATACTCTCCATCCAGGAGGATACTCATGGGTATATATGGATCGGCACTGCGAAAGGTTTGGAAAGGCTGGAGGTCTCCACCGGTATATTTACACATTATCGACCCGATGTATCGGTAAAGGGATCATTGAATGCTGAATTTGTACGCGATCTTTTCCTGGACCGTGATGGCGATCTCTGGATTGCGACAAAAGGCGGTGGTATAAACCTGTTCAACAGTAAGACCGGAACATTTGCTTCGTACCGTCACGATCCCGATAACAAATATAGCCTGAGTAACAACGAAGCCATGGTAATAAACCAGGATGCAGAAGGACACATCTGGATCGGCACCGAAAATGGCGGCTTATGTATACTGGATAAACAATCCGGCAGGATTACTACGTACGGCAATAACAATAGCGATGCCAGTGGTTTGATACAGAATTCCATTCACGTGGTATACCGCGATCGATCCAGGAACATGTGGGTGGGTACGGCCAGCGCAGGTATAAATTTTCTGGACTGGAATCAGAAGAAATTTATACACTATGCGCATGATGCCAGCGACCCCTATAGTTTAGGAGACAACGATGTGCGCGGTTTTGTGGAAGATAAAAACGGGAACGTATGGATCGCTACGGATGGCGGTGGTATAAATGTTTTCGATCCGGCAAAACGAATATTTCAGCACTATATACACGAAGAGGGTAAGAATAGCATGAGTGGCAACTATGCTACCTGCATCGCATTGGACAAGGACCAAAATATATGGGCAGGTACATGGGCGGGCGGTCTTAATTACCTCGACAGGACACAGCAGTACTTTACACACTATAAAAATATACCCGGTGATTCCTCCAGTTTGTTGGTAAACGAAGTATTCGGTGTTATCAACGATCATGAAAATAACATGTGGGTATCGTTGTTTGCAGGCGGTGTTAATAAGATTGATTGTAAAGCCAATAAAGTGATCCGGTATTTTCACAGGGAAGGCGATGTAAACAGTTTGAGCAGCAACCGTGTATTTCTCACGTTTCAGGATAGTAAAAATATAGTATGGATCGGTACCGAGTTAAGCGGTGTTGATTGTTATGACCCGGCAACAAATACCTTTACGCACTATGCTCACAACGAACACGACCCGTATAGCATCAGCAACAATACCATTCAGGATATATTTGAAGACAGTAAAGGAAACATTTGGATCTGTACCACGAGCGGTCTGAACCGGTTCGACCGGAACACCAAACGTTTTACGGCTTACCAGTTGAAAGATGGTTTGCCCAGCAGTGCAACGATGAGTATAGAAGAAGATGCTCGCGGCTATTTATGGATTGCAACCAACAAGGGATTGTGCCGGTTCGATCCCGTCAATATCAAGTTCAAAAACTATACGATCATGGATGGACTCCAGGGAAATTCATTCGGGTTCAACAGTTCGATGAAGACCCGGAGTGGCCTGCTATATTTTGGAGGCAACAATGGTTTCAATGTGTTTCANNGGACTGGAATTATATAGGTAATAAACATTTTGCAACCTATACCAACCTTGATCCGGGCGACTATACCTTCGAAGTAAAAGCATCCAATAATGATGGCGTGTGGAACGAAGAAGGTACTTCCATACACATTGTCATTACACCACCGTTCTG
>DJFR01000031.1:0-2508 GCA_002432545.1 Flammeovirgaceae bacterium UBA5867
TGAAGAAATGGGATATGATTGCAGTGAACTGGCAATGAAAAATCCATCGGTAACCAGTTCGCGGATCGGAGGGAAGTGTGTTTTACGAGTTGTATTCTGAAGATCAATGGTTTATCCTAAAACACATCACGCAGGCCATTGACCTGCGTGATGTATATACCGGAAGCATTTCTGAAAAAATACAATATTTCCGATTGACGTAATATTTTAGTCTTTAACGTTTACTCCTGCACCCTCATATTAAATGCAGAAGCCATGCCGGGCGGATTTTCGATTTATTGATTGAACGTTTTGCGTTCGCCATACTGAAGCTTGTTATAATGTTTCAGCTTCTTTTTGCCGTTCGCGGTTTTGTATGCGGCTTTGTTACTGTTGCAGGCAGAAAAGGCAATCGCCAGAACAAGTATAGCACCTAATATTTTCTTCATGATGTTTGCGTCTTTATGATATAGCAAAGGTATAAGCAATTTGCTTTATTGGCTAACATTCTGCCTGTTTAAAAGGCGGTTCCACTGCTCAACTGCGCATCTTTTGCGTTCACTTTTCACGAAACCATGCCTGGCTGTATAAAATCGGTCCATGACATTACAAGTGGTATGATAATGTGCACGACTAACACAGATTCAATAACCTCCTTGTTCACACATCGATAAAGTTTGTTTGCCGTTAGTCGCTTTTGTATTTATGTGCTTGCAATAGTATTATGGAGCAACTTCGTAAATACATACATGCGCTCACCGATTTTTCTGAGCAGAGCTGGCAGATTCTGTTACCGGCTCTCACCCGTATAGAAGTAAAGAAAGGTGTATATCTCTTGAAAGAAGGGGAAGTGTGCCATACTTTATTTTATATCGGGCAAGGGTATTGCCGTAGTTATCATGTAAAGGATGGTGTGGAGAAGAACACGGCATTCTTTTTTGAAAATGATATAGCTACCAACATGGCAAGCTTTGGCAATGGTGAACCGTCTGCTTACTCCATTCAGGCATGCGAACCGTTAACAGCCGTTGCGTTCGATCAGGTGAAACTCATGGAAGCTTCGAAGTTATCGCCCGAAGTTGAAACGTTGGGCCGGAAGTGTGTGCGGGCATTCGCTGTTAAACAGGAGGAACAATCAAATTTGTTTAAGCTATATACGGCACAGGAGCGTTATGAATATATAGAACGCAAGTATCCTCATTTACTGCAGCGTGTATCCCTTACGTTGTTATCATCATACCTGGGTGTAGCCCGCGAAACGTTAAGCCGCATCCGGAAGCGCAGACAATAGCACGGCCAATTCTTTTGTGACGATCGTCACAGGTATAATTTTTACGCTGTCATAACCTTTGTAAAAAATCAAAAAGGTATGTCAAAGCTTAAAAAAATCAGTCCCGAAACAAATGTCATAACGTGGTTTGAAATTCCGGTGGTGGATTCTCAACGTGCCCGCGCATTTTATGAAACGATACTGGATATACAAATGCACACGCAGTATATACAGGAGACTAACGAAGAGCTCACGTTCTTTCCTTCTGATCCTGACGTTATTCAGGCAACCTCCGGAAGAGTAACGGGTGTGCTTACTAAATCTGCGAAAGCAAAACCTGCAGTGGAAGGTACGCTTATCTATCTCAATGCAAGTCCTGCCATACAAACAGTGCTGGATAAAGTTGAACGTGCCGGGGGAAAAATACTGGTACCGGTCATGAATATAAAAGCCGGTCTAATTGCTATCATTTTAGATACAGAGGGAAATCGGATTGGCTTGCATGCCGAAGCATAAGTCGCATGAATGATGGTGCTGTCGCTGTGTTTACGTACAGCGAATTGATCTGTTTTTGTGGAAGTACCGGTGGCGCGGAGTAGCGGCTGCCGGTACTTCTTTCGTTATATATACTCTATAGGTCAGGCAGGGTAATATTTGCTAATACCTATATTTTAGTTATGTAATTAATATACTTATTGACTATATATAGGTATATAGATCTGGTTAATTTTTTTACTGTTCCGTTTCATTGGATTAATTCTAAATAGCGTATAGTATTGCGCCTCGATTAGAAATATATACTCGATGAGTCGCTTCGTATTAACTTTACTTCTGCTTTCCCTCTCTCTTGTTACATTCAGTCAGGTGCTGACGCACGAAGATTCGCTTTCAGCGGGCCTGCTTCGTTCCAACAATGTCACGGTAATTTCCGGTTACGGCCAGGCGAAAGTTGAATATGACTTTCGCACCAAAACGGCAAACGCCAACCTTACCCGTAATGTTCTTTTCGTAGGACATAAGTTTACAGACAAGATATATTTCTTTTCAGAGATGGAACTGGAGAATGCCAAAGTAACCAATGGCAATCCTTCCGGAGAAATTTCAATGGAGCAGTTGTTCCTGAAGTTCAACCTGAACAGAGATATATACCTGCAGGCGGGTTTGTTCATTCCACGTATTGGTATAGTAAACGAGAATCACTTGCCTACAACATTCAATGGTAATGATCGTCCGTATGTGGAAACATTTCTGATTCCTTC
>DJFR01000031.1:2621-8371 GCA_002432545.1 Flammeovirgaceae bacterium UBA5867
GGATCTATACTATATTATCTGAAAGACTGGCGTTTGCAGGCATCGGCATATTATGGTGGCAGTGCCGGTTTAATAAAACGTGTTGCTGATAGTTTACAATTAAAATCAGGACCATTCGGAACCCCGGTAGAGTTATTTGAAGCCAACGCGCAATATCATAAGAATGGTGTCTCATTCCGCATGTTGGGGACGATGGTGAAAATACCAGATGCGTTCGAGATTAACCGTGCCTATGCCAACAATACACCGAGCATGATGGTGGGCGGGTACGCTGAATTAGGATACGATCTGTTTCATTTGCTGCAGCCGGGTTCGCATAAAAATTTTACCGTGTTTGCCCGCCAGGAATTTATGGATCTTAACTATAGAATCCCATCGAATGGTATAAAGAATGGCATTAACAAAAAGAACTATACGGTGTTTGGCTTCACGTTCAAACCGGTAAGCGGGGTTGTTGTAAAAGCTGATTATGTATTGCGCAAAACGAACGAGCGGAATGAAGACCTAATTGTTACTCCCTTTCCGCAGCAATTGCCATACTATACATCCAACGGTTTCCTGAATATAGGTATAGGCTATAGCTTCTAAGACAACGATGATGAAGAGCCGCAGAGAATTTCTAAAAGATACCTGTACTGCTTGTCTCGGTACAGCATTTCTGGGATTTACATTTTCGCAGTTAACATCCTGCTCATCTCTTCCGATCTATAAAACCAACCTGTCGCAGAAGACCGTGCGTGTACCGCTCTCGAATTTCGCAGCGTCCACGCTGGTTATTGTGCGCGATATGCAGGTAGCGTATGATATACTGCTGGTACAGAAATCAGCAACGGAATATCACGCGGTATATATGAAATGCTCGCACCAGGAGAATCCGGTTACGGCTACGAAAACCGGACTGTTCTGTTCGGCCCACGGCAGTACGTTCGACCTGGACGGTAATGTTACTAAAGAACCCGCGCTGAGTCCGCTGAAGAAATTCAAAACTGTTTTACAAGACGATCAAATAATCATTGACCTAAATTCATAATGTATGAGAATTCCCTATATAAAAACACTTTTTGCATCTGCGGCATTGATAGCAGTATCGGCTTGCAGCGATGATAATGATAACAGCTCGCAAGTAAACGCTACGCTGAACACGGCAGTACTTGCTGACTTCTCCGGAACGATTGCGTTGCCGGTATATACCGATCTGGCTGCCAAAACCAGCACACTATACGACCAGGTAATTGCCCTGAAGACTGATGGTGCTACGGATGCAGAATTAGAAGCTTGTCGTACAACCTGGAAACAGGCGCGCCAGGTATGGGAGCAGTCTGAGTCATTTTTATTCGGACCTGTTTCTACCAACAACATCGATCCGCGCATTGATACATGGCCGGTAAATTTTACTGATCTCGATGCACAGCTCAACAGCAACAATGAATTTACGGAAGAGTATATTAACAACCTGGAAGATGCCCTGAAAGGTTTTCACCCGATCGAGTATTTGATCTATGGTTCGAACGGACAGAAGACAGCAAGTGAGCTAACGGCACGTCATATTGAATACCTGGAAGGTCTTGCATTAAACCTGAAGACACTTACTGCAAGTCTCCAAACATCATGGCAGACATCTACCAGCGGAAATTACTATACTGCCTTTGCCAATGCCGGCAATGGGAGTACAGTATATGCTACACAGCTTGCAGCGTTTGAAGAACTGGTAAATGCCATGTCGGATATATGTGATGAAGTAGCGAACAGCAAGATCAACGATGTATACGAAGCACAGGATGCATCACTGGAAGAATCTCCGTTTTCTAAAAATTCCATTACTGATTTTACGAATAACATCACCGGTGTGCAGAATGTATACTTGGGCAAATATACTGCCGATGGCAAAGGGCTTGAAGATATCGTGCGTACCTATAACCTGCAACTCGATTCGGATATCAAGTCGAAACTTAACGCAGCGCTTACAGCATTGGGTAACATTACCGATCCGTTTGGCGAGGCTATAAAATCTCAGCCGATACAGGTGCAGAATGCTGTTACAGCTATTAACGATTTAAAGACCGTGTTGGACGAACAGCTTCATCCGTTTGTACAGCAACACGCAAAGTAATAAAGAGTGCTTTTAGGATAGGATCAGGAAATGCAGAAGAGTAAACTTATCGTCAGGCTTGGTATAGTGGCAGCGGGTATAATTGCGATATATTCCTGTGTGGAACCTGATACGCTAAACGAAACTGATTACAGCGAATGGTTGTCGGGGGGGGCGCAGACTATATTTGATAATGGTGCCGGTGCGTTCGGTAGTGCATTTCCTGACCTGACTGAAGCGCGTAAGTCTGTACATGAAATTGGTGATATAGCCTTTGAACAGACTTTTGTCAGCGCACCTGCATTGATCAACCCCGGGCTTGGTCCTATATTTAATAACGTTTCATGTACATCGTGTCACATCAACGATGGGAGAGGGAAGCCCCCGGTTAATGGTGAGCAGATTTCATCGTTGTTGATACGCGTAAGTATACCGGGTACGGATGCTCATGGCGGTCCGAATCCAGCACCTGGTTTTGGCGGACAACTTCAACAGCGCGCTATCTTTGGTGCTGTGCCGGAAGCGTTGATGAAAATCGATTGGACGGAGAATCAATATACATTTGCAGATGGCGAGACCTACTCTCTGCGTACACCAACGTATACGCTGGAGAGCCCCTATATACCGCTGCCTGCCGGCTTAATGATATCCCCGCGTGTAGCCCCTCCGGTATTTGGACTTGGCCTACTGGAAGCTGTTGATGAACCTGCTATACTGGCATTGGCTGATGAACAGGATCTCAACCAGGATGGTATATCCGGTAAACCAAACTATGCGTGGAATATAGTAGAGGGCAAGAAGACAATCGGCAAGTTTGGATGGAAAGCAGCAAACCCGTCTATACTGCAACAGTCGGCCGGAGCCTATAATGAAGATATGGGTATAACCAGCTTCGTATTCCCGCATGAAAGTGCTACAGGACAAACGCAGTACGATGGTCGTGATGATGAATACGAAGTGTCGGATAGTGTACTCTATGCTGTCGCATTCTATATTCGTACACTCGCTGTACCCGCACGGAGAAATGCAGATGATGCTGCGGTATTACAAGGAAAGAAAATATTTACAGATGCTAAATGTGCAGTATGTCATGTGCCGCGTCTGCGTACAAAAGTAGATGTAGCCTTCCCGGAAATTTCCAACCAGGTAATTTTTCCCTATACCGATATGCTCGTGCACGATATGGGAACAGGACTCGCAGATAATCGTCCCGACAATGATGCCACCGGACAAGAGTGGCGCACGTCTCCGTTGTGGGGCATTGGTTTGACAAAAGTTGTGAATGGTCACCAGAACTTTTTACACGATGGTCGTGCAAGAACATTGATGGAAGCCATTATGTGGCACGGAGGTGAAGCGGAGCAATCAAAAGAATATATCCGAATAATTTCCAGCAGCGAACGTGCTGCACTGATTAAGTTCCTGGAGTCGCTTTAGTTTTTCTTTCCTCTTGATTATGATTCGGGACAGATATACCGCTTAGGTTTCCTGCGGAAGACAAATTTCGCAGATAAAAAAACGGCAGTAAAAAGATACGTTTTGGGACTTAATATTGAAGTACGTGCTTATGGTGCCTTATCTTCGTCCTCTGCAGGCATCAAATACGAAGCTATACCGTAACCGCTTTTCTTGAAAAAACTCACATCGCACTATATCTGTGCCGAGCGTAAAAAAATAAAGCGCAAGCATTGCTGCCTGCGCTTACAATCATTTTAACCCAAATAAAAATGATTCGTTTTACTTGGGAACAAATTTCACTATACACGACTGCCTGTACAATCAATAGTTTACCGATACAGGTGTGGGTTAATTTCGTAAAGTGCTCTCCGTAGTTTTACGGAGAAGACTTTAAACCACGTATACTATTTCTTCTTGCCTGCTGACTTTGCTTTTTGAGGTTTACCTTTCCTGGCAGCATCCACGGTTTGTACGATCGCATCGAGCAAGCCATCTTTATCCGTATCGAGCGAAAGCTCCCAGAACATAATGCCATCCAGTTTCTGATCGATCGCATATTGAGTCTTCAAAGCAAGTGAGCGCTTGTCATCATACGTGATGAATAATTTTTCAGCAGCGTTGTAGGCATAAGGAGCTTTGGCTACATCATCCCAATACTTTACAAATCCTTTTTGCTCAGAGATCTGCTGATCGAAATTTTTGAAATCAACACCTGCCTTGAATTTCCCCGACTGGTATAAACCGTTGTTGGTTGCTACAACGCCTTCCCACATTCTTCCATAGAACGCGCCACCAATAACAAGTTTGTTTGCAGGTACACCGATCTTCAAAAGATACTGAACACAATTGTCAGTCGACTCGCGAAGTTGTGGCGTAGAATATAAAGCGGTGTGATGTCCGGTTACAGTAGAGTATCCGTTGACGAGATCGTACGTCATCAGGTTCACGCGATCCACTTCTTTCATCACTTCTTTCCAATCAACAGATTCTTCCAAAAACTTCTGGAATCCACCGGCAGCAAAACTTACTTCATATTTAGCGCCCAGTGCTNNGCTTTACGAAGCTCGCGCACCAGTGCTGTGAAGTTTGGTTTATCTTCCGGTACATATTTATGTCCGGGATAGCCTTCAATAGTTGGGTACTCCCAATCGAGATCAATACCATCTGATTTAAAATGTTGATTAAGTTTAAGCACAGACTGTGCAAATTCTTTTCTTCCGGCATCAGTCGAGAATGCATCGGAGCAGGTAGGACATCCACCCCAACCTCCGAGTGACAGAATTACTTTGAGTTTGGGATTACGCTTTTTCAAATTTACCAGCTTCTCAATAGTTGTTGAATCTCTGCGATTGTCAACCGTGAGTTTGTTTCCCGTAAGGTGACAGAAGCTGAAGATGATGTGCGAGAGTTTTTCTGCCGGAAGGTTATCTACCTTTTCAGGACCTGCGGAGTAATACGCGATCACATTCAGGCGGGCAGGTTGCTGCGCATACGTATTGAATGCGAAGAGACAAAGTAAAATGAAAATGCTTCGGTGCATCATAAGGGTTAAAGTTAGAAAATTGAAGTTCCTAAAGTTTACAAAAGCGAACCTGCTACTTTTGATGAAAGGAGTAATTTGCTGACATGCTATGCGTTGTGCTGTGTGTATTTTTTAATGTGCACGTGTGCTTTTTTAATCTACCTTTGCCTCCTTAAATATTATTTTCTTGAATTACTTATCAGCAGAATCAGTAGCCAAAACTTTTAACGACCGTTGGCTCTTTAAAGATGTAACGCTCGGTATATCGCAGGGCGAGAAGTTTGCCTTTGTCGGTAATAACGGTGTTGGCAAATCAACTTTGTTAAAGATACTCACCGGAGAAATTCAACCCGATGGCGGTAAAGTAAGTATACGCCAGGGGATACGCCTCGGCTACCTTACACAGCAACCTACTGTTGATGAAAAGCTTACTGTGAAAGATGTACTCTTCAGCGACTCGAATGAAATTGCCCGTGTGGTAAAAGAGTATGAAGATTGTATTCATCATCCGGATACAACACCCGAGCGCATGCAGGCCGTGCTCGAGCGCATGGAAGAACTGAAAGCCTGGGACTACGAAGCGAAGGTTCATGAAGTAATTGAAAAGTTAGGAGTACCTGACTTCGATAAGAAATTCGGTGAGCTCTCGGGTGGACAGAAGAAGCGGATCTTCCTCGCGCA
>DJFR01000030.1 GCA_002432545.1 Flammeovirgaceae bacterium UBA5867
ATCTGAGCAAGATCGAAGAGACGCTGCAAAAACTTCAGGCAGAAGAAAAAGATCTGTATACCAAGCTTTTCAATGCAGAACCGCCTGCTTCTACATCGGTGCAGGCTTCACTTTCCAAAGAAAAAGTTTTACTGGCCGATGCTTCAAGCTTCGAATCCATGCTGGATGTTTTGAAAGATCGCTCCGATGAACTGTCGAAAAAGGCCATTCATGGCAAAGAAAGCACGCGTCAACACCTGCATATTAATAAAGAGGATGTAACCATTCTGGCGTCACTTCCGGCAATTTTACCGATTGCCAATCTCGAATCGGACAAACTTGTATCAGGGTTTGGTAAGCGTGTTAATCCATTTCATAAAGGTATGTACCTGCATGAAGGGGTTGACTTTGTTGCTACACGCGGCACTGAAGTTCTGGCAACAGCATCGGGTACGGTAAACAGTATAAATCATAATGATCTGCAGGCGGGTTATGGAAACTCAATCGTGATCGATCATGGCCACGGTATGTCTACACGCTACGCACACCTGGAAGAAATTAAAGTAAAGCCCGGACAAAAAATAACGAAAGGTATGGTGATTGGTACCGTAGGAAGCAGCGGTGGCTCCGTAGCGCCTCACCTGCACTATGAAGTTATGGATAAGGGCGAGCATGTTGATCCTGTTACATACTTTATGGAAGGGGTCACCAGCAAACAATATCATCAGTTACTCGAACGCAGTAAAACCCAAAACCAGTCGCTCGATTAAATGGCACGCACTAAGTATCAATATAATCCTGAAACGCTGCGCTATGAACCATGGCGTTTAAAAGGCAAGTCACTTCGCATTCGCTCGCTTATACTCTTTAGTATATCGCTTGTACTCGCGCTCGGTGCCTATAGTTTTTACATTCAGTATGTGGGATCGATCGATGAGATGATTCTTAAACAAAAGAACCACACGCTGAAAGTAGAGTGGGAACTTTTGCAGGAGCGTACACGCAAAGCCAATGGCGAACTGCATAAGCTCATCGAGAAAGATGATCATAACTATAGAGTGATTCTCGATACCGATCCGCTGCAACCGAGCGAGCGCCAGGCTGGTGTCGGTGGTAGTGTAAAATTAGATACGAAGGCTTTTGCTGAATTTCCATTGGTACTCGATAATTATACTTCTGTACTGCAGTTGAAACGTCAGCTTGACGTGGAAGTACAATCGTACGATAAACTGAAAGACATGATCGAAGAAAAGCTTGAAGCGTGGTCATCGCGCCCGGCCATTCAACCGATCAGCAACAAAGAACTTTCCAAGCTTCACCTCACCTACGGCTCACGCTTCCACCCTATCTTCCATAAATATATGTCGCACAAAGGTCTCGACTTTGCTGCGCCAAAAGGAACACCGGTATATGCTACCGGAGATGGTAAAGTTGAGAAAGTATACTTCTCCGGCTCGTACGGAAATGTAGTATATATCAATCACCGCTATAGCTTCGAAACACGTTACGCACACCTTTCTGCCTTTGCAGTGAAAGAAGGTGAGACGGTAAAACGCGGACAAGTGATCGGCTATGTGGGCAGCACGGGTAACTCGGTTGCATCTCATTTGCATTACGAAGTGTTGTTCAAAGGTGAGCATGTGAACCCGATCAACTTCTTCCAGCGCGATCTCAGCAACAAGGAATACCAGAAGCTGATCGAGATCGGTAGCCAGCAGGAACACCCACTCGACTAAGCTTTAGTTTTTATTCTTGACGAAAGATACTTCCGTTTCCAGACTCTGTACCAGTGCCTGTTAACGGGGTAACGTCTGTGTGATGTTATATTGTTGAAGAACAAGGCTACGATCAGCAAGATCATTACCCCTGTAAACACCGGGCTCACCACATACATATACCCCATGTCTTTAATTCGTTGTGAACCAATGATGGCAATGAGTGCTGTAGCACCACCGGGTGGATGCAACGTGCGGGTTATCTGCATTAATACGATGGATATCGAAACTGCCAGTGCACACGCAACCCATATTTCGGGCACGAGATAACGAATGGTTACCCCGACAATCGCAGCAATCAGGTGACCTCCCACCAGGTTACGCGGCTGCGCCAGCGGTGATTGAATTACACCATAGATGAGCACCGATGATGCTCCGAATGAACCAATCAGAAAAAGATTGTCCAACTCTGAAAATGAACTGCTTTGTAAATATCCAATGAGTCCGATACCTACAAACGACCCTATAAAAGTCCAGAGGTGCTCGTTAAAATCGATAAGCGTTTCTTTATACATAACGATCTTCAGCACTCTCATTCTGCGCTTCAATTTTTTCATGCCGCAAAAATAAAAAGGAATGGGGTATATACTCGATGAATGTTAGAAAGAAGCTCATTATAAAGCTTTGCGAGGTTGTGAAAACTGTTTTTCTTTGCACTTTATAAATCGTTGATGATGCGCATTTTATTCCTTTCCATTTTATCCCTTGCTTCTACTCTTGGTATAGCACAGCAAGTACCGGATACAACAGTTACTTCAGCACAAGACACAATCACATTAGCCAGACAGGATACAGTTTCTTTTGTACGAAAAGATACACTCACCATTGTAGGTGTGGGTGATATAATGATGGGGACAAGTTACCCCGAAGACAAACTGCCTCCGAATGACGGAGCGTTTCTGATGCGCGATGTAGAACCGGTGTTACGAAATGCAGATGTAACTTTCGGTAACCTGGAGGGCACACTACTCGATGCCGGTGGCACGCCCAAGAGCTGTAAAGATCCGAAAGTATGTTATGTATTCAGAACACCTACGCGTTATGTAAAGAACCTGATCAGTGCCGGTTTTGATATGATGAGTCTTGCCAACAACCACGCAGGTGATTTTGGTGATGCAGGCCGCACGAGCAGTATGAAGACACTGGATGTTGCCGGTATACTTCATGCCGGACAAATGCAGCAGAAGACCGTGATCTTTGAAAAAGATAGTATAAAATATGGATTGCTTGCCGTGGCTCCCAACAGCAACTGTGTTCAACTGAATGATCATGCTGCTGCTATAGCATTGGTAAAGCATCTTGATTCACTGGTAGATATAATTATCGTGTCCTTCCACGGAGGTGCTGAAGGTGCGCAATATCAAAACGTGCCGCGCACGAATGAACTTTTTCACGGAGAAAATCGTGGTGATGTGTATAAATTTTCCCGACTGATGATTGATGCCGGGGCCGATATAATTTTCGGACACGGACCACACGTTACGCGCGCGGTAGATGTATATAAAGATAGGTTTATAGCATATAGCATGGGTAACTTCTGCACGTACAGAGGTATTAGTGTAACGGGTGTAAACGGACTGGCACCGATCATGAAAGTGTATACCGACCGAACCGGTAAACTCTTCAAGGCAGAAATTACACCTACCTATCAGAGTTATGGTACAGGCGTGAAAATTGATCCGCAGAAGCAGGTGATCAAAAAGATACAGGAACTCACTAAAAAAGATCTTCCTGAATCGAAAGTGCGCATTGATGATAATGGTTTAATTACTTATATTGCTCAGTAACATGGCTTATAAAGAAAAGGAAATAGAAAAACTTTACTTCTCCATTGGAGAGGTAGCGGAGATGTTTAACGTTGCTCCTTCCCTTATTCGCTTCTGGGAGTCTGAGTTTGACCTGATCAAACCCAAGAAAAACCGGAAGGGTAATCGCCAGTTTACCAAAGAAGATATAGATAACGTAAGAACGATCTATCACCTGGTAAAAGAAAAAGGATTTACCCTGCAGGGTGCTAAAGATATGCTGCGCAACGATACACAAGCCGTGAAAGACAAAATGGAAATGCTCGACTCACTGAAACGTGTACGAAGCTTTCTGCTGGAGATGCGCGATAAGCTACACTAAAAAAAGAAATATAGATTTTCTTAAAAAGCCGATGATATTCACATCGGCTTTTTATTTTTGAGCAAAGTTGTGTGATAGTTATTTATGGATCAAAACAGGCTGGCGCTGCTCGCGCTGCATTTCATTCCCGGTATAGGAGATTATACAATTCGTCAACTCGTAAGCTATTGCGGCTCGGCAGAAAAAGTTTTTAAAACTCCCAAAGGTAAATTACTCCGGATACCCGGCATTGGAAAAGTTACTGCCGATGCTATAGCAAACGAACTTCCTTTTAAACAGGCCGAACGCGAACTGAAGATCGCTGAGAAGGAAAGCACGAAACTTATTTTCTATACCGATAAAGATTATCCCTATCGGTTAAAGCACATCAACGATGCACCTTCCCTGCTATATGTTAAAGGAAATATAGACTTTGAGAATACAAAATCCGTAGCCATTGTAGGCACACGCAAGTCAACCGACTATGGTAAACGTTGCGTGGAAGAACTGGTGGAAAGTCTGGTAGCACATAAAGCGTTAATCATCAGCGGCCTCGCCTATGGCATCGACATACAGGCACACCGGCAGGCATTGAAGTACGATCTTTCAACGGCTGGTGTTATGGGCAGTGGTATTGACGTAATATACCCTGCTATACATGCCGACACTGCGCGTAAGATGATCGCCAACGGAGGACTGATCAGCGAGAATCCGTTCGGCACCAAACCCGATGCGCATAACTTTCCGGCACGCAACCGGATCATCGCAGGACTATGCGATGCACTTATTGTAGTAGAAGCAGCCGAGAAAGGAGGCGCACTCATCACAGCCGAGATCGCCAACAGCTATAACAAAGATGTTTTTGCGTTTCCCGGAAATATAGGGCAAAGTTTTTCGGAAGGATGCAACAACCTGATCAAAGGAAATAAAGCGCACCTGATCAGCACCGTAAAAGACCTGGAGTATATTATGGGCTGGACTGCACATGAACAGGCAACTCCAAAAAAACAAACGGTAGATATAGCATCGTATGAACCAGACGAGCAAACGGTATTGCAAACCTTATTAACCAACAACTATCAACTGATGATCGATGAACTAAGCTGGCGCTCCGGCCTGTCCGTAAGCAAACTGGCCTCCATCCTCCTCGGCCTCGAGTTCAAAGGAATAATTTCAACCCTCCCCGGCAAAATGTATAAGTTACGTGTTTAGGTGTGTACGTTTGTACGTGTGTATGTCAGCTATATATCTCGCGAACTGCTCAAAACTCGCAGCTCAAAGCTCACAGCCTTTCAACATAAACACGTAAACACCTAAACACTTAAACACACTCAGTAGCTTCCATCGTTTTCCTGCGTCTTCTGGTTACATTTTTCTTTGATAACCTCGTACGCTTTCAGATCGCCAAGCTCACCGGCCTTGCTGAGATCGAGACAGCCATTCTTCACATCACCGAAGTCGATGCGAAGTATACCGCGCATATAGTATGCATCTACATTTTTAGGATTGATCTGAATGATCTTGGAGCAATCGTTGATTGCATCTTCATACGCCTGTAAAAACTGTTTTGCTTTTCCGCGGTTGAAGTATGCTTCGATATAATTTTCGTTGATAGAAATAGCGGACGAGAAATCAGAGATAGCACCGTAGTAATCCTGCAGTTTCATTTTAACATTGCCGCGTGCAAAAAATGCATCCGCAAATTTGGTATTCTTCTCGATGGCGGTGTTATAGTCTTTCATCGCACCGTGGCGATCATCAAAACGATCTTTGATATTACCACGCAGGTAGTATGCTACTGAATAATTAGGATCAAGTTCTATAGCTTTGTTTACATTGAGAAGCGATTCCATGAACTCGTTTTTCTCGTATAGCTCGCGCCCCTTCTGTGTATATTCTTTAGCACTTTGCGCAAAGGCTGCTCCGGAAAGGAGAATCAAACAAGCCGTTATAACCAGGTTCTTCATATAAATCTAATTTAAACAAAAGTAACCGTTTATTACCGGACAGGCCTNNTCAAAGTAATATTTTCAATGCTTTGGAAATATTTCGTCTGCAAGTCTCAATGCATCCGCGAAAGCTTCTTTATCAAGGCCGGTATCAACGCGTTGCTGTTCCAGGAAAAACAGTACCGTCTCCGTTGCCAGGTTACCTACCAGGTCATCTTTCGCCATGGGGCATCCTCCGTAACCGCGTATAGCACCGTCAAAGCGTTTGCATCCTGCACGATAGGCGGCTTCAATTTTTTCTAACGCAGTGGCTGGTGTAGAATGTAAATGTACCCCCAACTCAAGTGTCGGGTAACGTTTGGACAATGATTTGAACAGGTATGTGATATTCTCAGGTGTGGATACACCAATGGTGTCAGCAAGCGAAATAATTTTGCACCCCATCGTGTTGAGGATGTTTACAAATTTACCAACTACCTCAACATCATACGGATCGCCATACGGATTACCAAAGCCCATGCTGATATAGGTTACCAGTTGTTTACCGGAGCGCACACAGATGTTTTGAATTTCATCAAGTGTATTAAGGGCTTCCGCTATAGATCGGTTGGTGTTACGCTGCTGAAATGTTTCGGAGATAGAAAGGGGAAACCCGAGATACGTTATCGCTTCGAAGTGTGAAGCATCTTCCGCTCCGCGCGTGTTGGCAACTATAGCGAGTAACTTCGATTTACTTTTTTTCCACGCCAGTTGCTCCAGTACTCCGGCTGTATCGCGCATCTGCGGTATCGCTTTTGGTGACACAAAGCTGCCGAAGTCCAGTGTATCAAAACCTACCTTTAGCAGTTGATTGATATAGCGAACTTTATGTTCTGTAGGTATAAACTGTTCAAGGCCTTGCATGGCATCACGCGGACATTCAATGATCTTCATAATCTGGATGCGAGTATATAATCCAATGGTATATCAGTGCAAAACACCTGAAGCAGGGCATTACTGATCGATGCCAAGATTACTATTTTAGGAGGAGAAATCAACCCCTCACCTGATTTAAGTAACTCTTGACTGTAGTAAAATAGTTTCAGTTATCGGAAGCTAATGCACTTTATCACCCATTTAAATAATTTAATAGTATTCATCGCTATATAGTGATTCGAAAACCACCCTACTATCTATGCCATTACCTGAATATGCAGGAACCCTGGGTCAAAAACGTGCTGCGCATTTATTACGCAGAGCGACCTTCGGGGCTACCAAGCAACAAATCGATTCCTTTGCAGGACTCACACCTGCACAGGCTATTACTCAATTATTCCGGCAGACATTGCCCGATCCGGTTTTACCCATCGATCCGAAAACAGGAACCGAATGGGTGGTATCGGGTATAACAGGCGCCAACAGTGAAGGTGGCGACCTGATGCAATACCTGCTCAGCTGGTTCATCGGACAGATGATGAGTAACTCGTTGTCCTATTCAGCACGCGAAAAAATTGTACTGTTCTTTCATACGCACTTCACCATGCGTACCGAAAAAGTTAACAACACACGCGCGCTATATTTCCAGAACCAGCTCTTCCGTACGTACGCACTCGATGCAACCTCGGCTGATGTTGATGTAAACTTCAAAACACTGACGGTTAAAGCGAGCGTTGACAATGCCATGCTTGAATTACTCGATGGCAGACTCAATGTAAAAGGAAGCTTCAACGAAAACTATGCACGCGAACTCCTGGAATTATATAGCATAGGTCGCGGCCTTGAAGCAGCACCTCCTCCCACTTCCGGTGATGAAGGTGACTACGGAGTATATACTGAGGAAGATGTAAGGACTGCCGCGCGTATATTAACTGGCTGGGACTTCGATGATGAGTTTTCAAACATCGACCCCGACACAAATTTACCACGCGGTAAAGTAAAGGGAAGTGATGCCAATGCATCGGCTCACGATAACGATGCAAGTAAACCAAAGAAATTCAGCAATCGCTTTGTCAGTACACTGTTTCCGGATAACACCATTACGCCCGATCCGTTAACCATGCCGAATGGTGTACCAACCCGCGACAGTGCACTGGATGAGATCACCAAGCTGATTGACCTGATATACGAACAGGAAGAGACAGCAAAAAATATATGTCGCAAGATATACCGCTTCTTTGTATGGGCACCGCATACAAACGCTGAGACGTTACCCATTGAAGCCGATATTATAGCAGAGATGGCAAAGACATTTCGCGATGGCGGATTCAAGATACAACCCGTAATTGAAAACCTGTTACGCAGTCAGCATTTCTATGATGCAGCCGCAGGTGTAACCGATGATGCCTTTGGTGGCTTGATTAAATCACCAATCGATCTCGTAATCGGCACACTGAAATTCTTCAATGCACAGTTACCAGATCTGGCAACACAAACCGATCAATACTACCAGGCAACAGGAGAAATACTCAGTCACATAGTTGATCAGGGGTTGAATTTCTATAACCCGTATGATGTAGCGGGATACGAAGCATACCATCAGTATCCTATATACCATCGCTTCTGGATCACCACCAACTCACTGTCCAAGCGTTATGACTTTGTTCGTACGTTGCTTGATCCACAGGGAACCATGTTCTTCAATGTAAACACGTACGATTATGTACGGACTAATTTTGCCGGTGTAGCCGCGAACTCGGAAGAGCTTGTAAAAGCACTCATCACGTATTTACTGCCGCATCACGATCTGCTCGCCTATATAGATCCGAATGATAACCCCGATACATTCCAGGCGAGTCTTACGGTAAAACGGTTAAACTATTTTCTCAACCGTTTCCTCACAGATGTGAACATGGATCCAAAAGGTTACTGGACTACAACGTGGAACCAGGGAACCGAACTTTCTGAATTGCGTGAGTGGCTTAACCGCTTGTTCAACGCGTTATTGCAATCACCCGAATACCAACTTGCTTAACCCCCTACCCTGCTATATATGAATAAATCGAGACGAGATTTTTTAAAGAAACTTCCGTTGGCCATGAGTATACCCTTTACACTCGAAGGTATATCCATGCGGGTAATGGGGCAGCAAAATGCATTGACACGCATGGCAGCCGCTGCCGGCACCAACGATCGCGTACTGGTAATTCTGCAGATGCACGGTGGTAACGATGGCTTGAACTGCTGTATACCGGTAGCCGAATACGGAGCGTACTATAACAAAAGACCAAACATTGCTATACCGGCCGCGAACAGTCTGCGGAAATATATACCGTTAGACAGTACACTGCCGGAGATCAACCAGATCGGCCTGCACCCGGATATGATTGCCATGAAACATTTATATGATCAGGGCCGCATGACGGTGGTGCAAGGTGTGTCCTATAAAAACAACAACGGCTCTCACTTTCGTGGAAGAGATATAACCTTCATGGGCGGATCGTATGATGACTATATGCAGTCAGGCTGGATAGGCCGTTACCTGCAAGGTGAATACGCTCCCTATAAATATCCGGAAGACTTTTTAAATCCGAATGTACCGCAGAATGAAATGATCGATCCGCTGGCGATTGAAATTGGTGGCGATGTATCGCTCATCTTTCACCAGGAAGGAAATATACCTACATCTTTTACACTTTCAGAAGATGGATTGGATAACCTGGATGATCTCGAAGGTTTCTTTGAAGATCAGACAACCGATCCGCGCGGTATACCTCCGGAGTATTTAAAAGATTCTGCATACTATAAAGAATTAAAATGGATCCTCGACCTCGAGGATAAAACAGAAGACTATACCAAGCGCCTGCAGGAAGTATTGAGCAAAAGCTCTGCCACCACTATAAATTACCCGGAGAAATATCCTTACAACGCGCCTTCGGGAAGTACTACCAATGGATTACGCAACCAGTTAAAATTAGTAGCGCGTTTGTTGGCGGGTGGTTGTAAAACAAAAGTATTCCTGGTAAAGATCGGTGGTTTCGATACACATGCAGACCAGGTAGAGAAATATGATCCTACCATGGGAGGTCACGCAGCGTTGATGTATCATGTGGCGAGCAGCATGAAAGCATTTCAGGATGATTTGCGCGCGCGCGGATTGGAAGATCGTGTATTAACGATTACAACTTCTGAGTTTTCGCGAAGAGTAAATTCCAATGCAAGTTATGGTACCGATCATGGTACGGCAGGTCCGATGTTTATATTCGGTAAAGGTGCGCAGCCCGGTGTACTCGGTGAAGCGTTTAAAACCAACGACTCCGGTAACAATCTCGCCATGCAATATGATTATCGAAATATATATGCGAACATCATGCGCGACTGGATGCAGGTGGATGATACACGTCTGAATAAAATATTCCCGGATGCACGCGATGCGAATGATGCAGGAAAAGGTTTGATGACAACCGGTACATCCGATGGAACTGTATTCGAACAACTGCCGCTTGCACAGCAGGTGATTACCGGTAACGAAGGATTTATAGGCGATCGTTTCTCACTGGAAGATTGCTATCCGAACCCGGCAAAAGATAAAACAACCGCTCACTTCAAAGTGAACAGCGCCTACCACGTAACCATAAATCTGTTTACCAACGATGGCAAGAAAGTAAAAGCCATGGTAGACGGAGTATATAATCCGGGTGAGTACAAAGTAGAAACTGACCTTACCGGATTGCCTGCGGGACATTATATTTATGAGTTGAAAACCGGCTTCTACAAAGAAGCCAAGAAACTTATCATTGTGAAATAGACGTATACCAACCCTCCCTTATGAAAAACCTATACCTTCTGCTGCTCTGCTTTCTGCTGGCGGCCAATGGAGCATTGGCGCAAAGCAGCAAAAAGAAAAAATCGCCGGCAGCCTATAACAAACAAAATAAAGAGAACGAGAAGTTTCTGGAGAAACAATGGTGGCTCGGTATACGCGGTGGCGTTACACTTACCAAAGTAGATCCTACCACTACATTTTCCATTCTGGCGCCCACCAACTACGAAGCTTCGGAAAGCGGCAAAAAGTATGACAACTTCAGTTTAGTGGGAAGTCACGTAACGATGGAAGCTACATTCTACTTCAAACAATTTACATTCAGTCTTCAACCTACCTTTCAACACAGCCGCTTTGCCTATAGCAATACCTATAGCTGGACAGATGGTGCAGAAGGGAGCAACAACAACGTAGAGCTGAATTACAAGCAGGAACAGAAAGTAGATCACCTCATCATCCCGCTCGTAGTAAAATATGAGTTCATGGCCACTACCAGACTGCGTCCGTATCTGCAGGTGGGTATATTTCAGGCATTCCGCATTGGTGCTACGAAAGAAGTTACGGTATCCGGAATAGACCAGGCATCAGGCGGACAAAATCAATTTGAAGATGAGCCCATCACGGTAGGTGCAAAAGATCTCTTCGCTAAAAAATACTGGGGCGTGCTCGGTGGTGCCGGAGTATACTATAACCTGGGCAATAACGTTCGGTTAAACTTCGATGTACAGTATAAACTGGGTATGAGTAACATTGTTTCGGCAGAGAACCGGTATAGCAACGATCGCTTATCCGGAGTAGGCGATGCTATGGATGATCTGGAGATGTCTAACATCAATATATCGCTGGGTTGCCTCTTCCCGCTTCGCTTCCTCGAAAGTGGTTTCAAATCGTTAAACCGAAAATGATCCTCTCCTATGTTTAAAACAATACGAACCTCACTCTATATTTTATCAATAGCACTTTTTGTTTTTGCGTGCGGAGAAGAATCCAATCCCATTACAGAAACAAAAAATTTCACGTCTATATTTGATAGCAACCAGTTCAGCGATGGTTTCCTCCCCATCGACATGCAACAGACTACCGATGGTGGTTATGTTGTATTGGCAGAAAGTAAACAGGACAGCACACAACTTACCGGTGTATATCTGTTGAAAGCTGACAAGTATGGCAACTTTGTAAAGTTTATTAAAGCAGATACGTTGTTTAATCCTGTTGGCCGTCTAAGCAAAATTGCCAACAAGTATTATTTCTTCTGTATGCGGAATACGGATGGTAAGCTCGCATCGTTCGATGAGAACCTCGATAATTTTACAAGCGTGGATGTTGCCTATACCAATCCTGCAGCATCGGCACCACTCGAAAATGGTTTATTACTTCTGAGTGTTAACACCGATTCAAAACAAACTATAATAGCACAGATCGGTTTGGATGGCGGTACGATTCGCGATAAAGGATTTTCGTTTGGTGATGGCGATGACAGTGAAAAACCTTTAAGTGAACATTTTCTGAAGCAGGGAAAACAATATCCATTCGATGTAGGCATGCTTACACCGGGTATCTATTACTTCAACGGATTTTACAACTATACCTTCTCGTTAATATTTACCAACATGACGAGCGATGATCCGATCGGCATTACCGCAGGACAAAATGATGACGGAGGTTTTAGTGCACTTGTACCTTTAAGCGCAAGTAAATATGCAGCAGCGCGTTTTAACTTCGGTGAGAATTATTTTCTGCCGAATACAACCATCGTTGCAACAAATCAGGAAACACCCAGCACACAACTCGGAGGACTTACTATACCCGAGCTGATCTCCGAAACAAAAGTAAAGATCCTTCGCACTACGGTTAATCAGAAAAATGTATTGGTTTATGCAGCCGATACAGAGACACGCCAGATCGGACTATATTTCTATGATGAAGCAACCGGTGCATTCATCGGCAGCAAATATTTAGGCTTCTCCAATCCGTTTACGATTGGAAACCTGATCAACACCGAAGACGGAGGCATTGCTGTAGTCGGTACTACGTACCTGGCCGGACGCTTCCCGCGACTCTGTATCTTTAAACTTTCGAAGGAAGAAGTTGCATCGAACGTGAAGTAGTGTGTAAGATTGCTCATGCAATCACAAGTAATTCCCATTTTCAGAATATTTGATTATACCAAAGCCATTGAATTCTATATTCAATGGCTTGGTTTTTCTATAGACTGGGAGCATACCTTCGAACCAGGTGCTCCGCGCTATATGCAGATCTCGCGTGAAGATATAGTGCTTCACCTCACCGAACATCATGGTGATTGCACCCCCGGAAGTAAAGCGCTTGTGCGTTACAAAGGTCTTCGCGCCTATCATCAGCAACTGATCGATAAGAATTACGCCTATAATAAACCCGGACTTGAAGAAGCTCCGTGGGATGCTACTACTATGACGGTTATCGATCCGTTCGGGAACAAACTTTTCTTTAACGAATCACACTCCTAAAGCATGATCATCGAAAAAAATATAAGCCTTGCATCGTTCAATACATTTGGACTGGAGGCTACAGCAAAAGAATTTACCACCATCCACTCCGTTGAGGAAGCGCGCGAGCTAATTACCTCGGGGGCTTTTCAAAAACAACGCGTGTTGTTACTCGGTGGCGGCAGCAATATACTGTTGACAAAAAACTTTGACGGTCTTGTAGCACGCATCGCGATCAAAGGAAAAAAAGTTATCCACAAAGATGATTCAACAGTAGTATTAAAAGTGGGCGCAGGCGAAAACTGGCATGAACTCGTTATGTATTGCGTTGAAAACAACTGGGGTGGTGTTGAAAATCTTTCGCTTATACCCGGTACAATGGGTGCTGCACCCATGCAAAACATTGGTGCGTATGGTGTAGAGATGAAAGATGTGATCGAAGAAGTTGAAGCCATCGAGATCAGCACCGGCAACATCAAAACATTTTCAAATGAGGAGTGTCGTTTCGGTTATCGCGAAAGTATTTTTAAACAGGAGGCAAAAGACAAATTCATTATCACGGCTGTTACGTTGAGACTTACAACAAACAATCATCATTTCAATTGCAGTTATGGTGCTGTGCATGATACGATGAAAGCACTTGGACATGATGTACCTTCTGTGCGCGCAGTGAGTGATGCCGTGATTCATATCCGCAGAAGTAAATTACCGGATCCTGCCGTGATCGGTAATGCAGGAAGCTTCTTCAAGAACCCGACAGTACATGCAGATACATTTGAAACATTGAAGAAAACATATCCTGCTATTCCAAGTTATCCCGCAGGAGATACAATGGTAAAAGTACCTGCAGCGTGGTTAATAGAGCAATGTGGATGGAAAGGAAAACGCTTTAACAACATTGGTGTTCATCAACTGCAAGCACTTGTATTGGTAAATTACGGAGGTGGTGAAGGCGAAAAGATATGGGAGTTAGCAATGAATATTCAATCAAGTGTTCGAGATAAATTCAACATCACACTACATCCGGAAGTAAATGTTATATGAGTATGGATGATGTACTATTTACTTCTGTATTACTCCATTCACTACATCATTCATCACATCAACATGTGTTAATGATGAGATGATATCACTACATCACTCGGTAAAAATTATTGCTTCGAAAAATTTTTTACGAAAAATTTTTGCAGATAAATTTTTTGTTACTACTTTTCGTATAGTTTAAACATAAAATTAAAAACGCTATGGCAAAATCAGCGAAGAAAGCGGCAAAGAAGTCTGCAAAAAAGACTGCTAAAAAAGCTGCTAAGAAGAAGAAGTAATTAGGTTTGACCTAAGAAACTTTGCGAAGGGAAGTAAATTGGATTTACTTCCCTTTCGTTTTTTATACACCTCTCCTATGCATTGCATTTGTATTTATAGCCTTCGCTATATACATCATCACGAATCACTTTCTCATTTACCGCAGAGTTATCCACATTGATTTTCCTATGGAGTATAACGGATGTCACTCTGAGAATACAACGCATGCCTATAGCGTGTTAAACCGGTGCTTTAAGTAAATCAAGATGGATCGTCAGCAAAACGTCTGATCGATCCTTCCGCGCTATCAACGTTGCATACAACCTTCACGATACTATACATCTTGCTTGCAGCATGATGATGACGTGCGCGCAGGCGTAGGGTTGTATAGCATTTACAATGCGATCACGGCATTGTTATTTAGAGATGTGTATATCGTAAAACAATCGGAAGTACATACCATGAAACAGGCAAGCGCGTTAAAAACATCGGACTTGAACACACCATCAACAGCTATGCATCCACGATTCTGTTCAATTTCTCACACTCGGTTGCGTAAATTTTATCCACACGATGCTTGTCTTGCGTAAACATCACTCGTAACTTTCTCTTATTAAATCGAAAATCAAAACAAACAACAATACCATTATGGCAAAAGCAACTGCTAAAACAGCAACCAAGGCTCCTGCAAAGACAGCCGCTCCAAAAACAAAAACGAATGCTACAGCTTCGTATGACATTGAAACAGCCAGCGATGAAGCGTTGAAGAAACTTCAGTCACTAGGTATCGATCCTCAACTTCAATCTGATTTAGAATGGTGCCTGGGAAGTTACCGTCATGATAAAAATCCTTCCGGACTATATGAAGCGCTGGGCCGTGCATTAACGATATTCAATGCAGAGAAAGCCAAGAAAACAAAAGGTATTACTGTTAAGCTGATTGGTGATCTGGAGAAAGCGTTGAAGATTCAGTAACAGGTATACGCTATATCATATGCGTTACATTCGTTAGCTGCTTGTCAAACTTCTCCACCTCTACCCCAAACCTCCGAAGGAAATCCACTCCCTCATCGGAAGCAATGCCTTTGTACGCTGCATATGAATTGAGGTAAATAACTTTGCTGATGCCCATCGAGAAGATAATGCGGGAGCAAGCCAGGCAAGGCGAGAGCGTTATATACAATGTAGCACCTTCTACCGATGTCTTGTTCTTCACGGCATAAAGAATAGCATTCTGTTCGGCATGCAGGGCCAGTGAGCAGCCACCTTTTGAATCGCGTGGACAACCAACCTCCGGCCATACTTCATCGCAGTTATGTGTACCGGCAGGCGGACCGTTATAACCAATGGATATAATGCGCGTATCTTTTGCAAGCACGGCACCTACCTGGCGTTTGATACAATGCGAACGCTTGGCAAGATTTACCGCCAGCTCCATATAGATGTCATCAAAATCGGGACGCAACATGTTGGCAAAAATAGAATATAGAAAGGAGATTTAAGAATTTAGATGCAAAGCATCGTAACATGCTCCTCTGCGTTAGTCCGGTTCGCCCTTTTATTTTTAATCGTTACCTGTTGATTTCAATGCTATAGGATCGCGCACCGGCATGACTGGTATGCGTGTTAACCCCGTTGTATCGGTTAATGTATGGATGAACGCAACGATCTGTCGCTGTTCTTTCTTCGACAGATTAAGTTTATCAGCAGGTAATGTTTGGTTGGATACAACTGCACCGATACCTGCTCCTCCTCCCCGATTATAAAAATCAATTACTTCTTCCAGTGTTTTGAATACACCGTTGTGCATATAGGGCGCGGTTAATGCAGCATTACGAATGGTGGGTGTCTTGAAGGCAAACTTATGCAGCAGGCGATTATAGGTATTAAACTTACCGGCATCGCTATCAACAGCCGCATGGATGGTATCCGCTTTCGCGGGAACACCCAATACTTCAGATTCCGTTTCAAAATATTGTGGCGGCACTGAACCGTTGAACAACGGCATAAAATGACATGTGGCACATTTACCTTTACCCATAAAGAGATTGAAACCGGCAAGTTCATCTTCTGTAAGCATAGCTTGTTCGCCACGCATATACTGATCGAACCGCGCATTCAACCCCGATAATGTACGAATATAGGCAGCGAGTGAAGTCTGTATACTGCGCTGATCGATGACAACCGAATCGCTAAACGCTTTTTTAAACAATGCTACATACTCTTGTGTAGCCGCTATCTTTTTTGCTGATGCATCCATATCACCATGCATCTCGTGCGGATTGGTTACAACAGCGGTTACCTGGTCTTCAATAAAATGAACACGCTGATCCCAGAACTGTGACTTCTGATATACCGAGTTGATGAGTGTGGGCGCATTGCGTAGCGTATTTTTATGTGAATCGAAAGCCACGCTTCGTGTAAGTCCATCGGAAAATGCTTTCGTTGGCGAATGACAGGATGCACACGAACGCGTACCATTGCCGGATAACACCGGATCGAAGAATAACATTTTACCCAACGCAGCTACTTCTGGTTTCAGGTGCCGGTTATAGGCAGGCGAAAAGAAATTAGCATCGTACAGATCTTTGCTGAAGAAATTCGACTTGTCCATTTTCATGGCACCTACCCATGGATTGTTCGGGATCTTCAATTCCTGCTGGTATATATAGAGCGTTTCGGATAATGGATTGAGATACTTCCGGATAAACGTTGCACGATCAAACGCATCAAAGTCAGTATGCTGCGCAAGGAATGTATAGGCGCCTTCAAAAAGCGAATGAAATTTTTGTTGTATCGATTCATCAGTCGATGCCGATTCATAATAACAAGCGAGTATACTTTCAATTCCCTGCAGACTTGCTTTTGTTTCGGGTATAGATTGAAACGAAACCGGGGAATCAAAACCAGAAATGCCCAGACTCATAATGGTGAGCACTTCCAATCGGATTGCTTCAAATACATTCGCATCGCTCACCGAATTGCTGCGAACAGTATATTTCAGATTATTCAGAATAGCTTTTAGTGCCAGCACCTGTTGTTGCAACGCATCTCGTTGCAACGTATCAGCATATAGTTCTTCTTCCAGTACTTGAAAACCTGTGGGCAGAATAACTTTATCATCATATTCTTCAGCTTTCACAAGCGCAGGTCCGTTGATCCGCTCATTCTCTTCCGGAAAATAAAAAACAACAAGTGATTCTATCTTTTTATAATGAGCACGCGCCTTTTGAAAAGCATTGCGCAGTTCCTCCACCGAAGCCGAGTCACCCCGATCAGCAAACCAACCGATAGTATAATTCAGTGAATCTACCTGCGCGATAAGAAAATCATTAACACGTTCCGCAGGTTTTTTGGAAGGTTGTACAGAACATGCTGCAAGTAAAAAGAAAACACCCGCGACAATGAAAGAAGAAATACGATGCATAGTTTTTAATTAGCTGTAAGCTGGAATTAGCTGTGAGCGTTGAGCTGCGAGCTGCGAGACGGTTGCTGGCTGCTGGCCTCTGGCTGCAGGAGGAATGCAACTATACATTTAAGCGATGTATATATAGTAGCAACGTACTCTACGGTACTCTTCCTGCAGCCAGTAACCAGAAGCCAGCAGCCTCATTTGATATAGGAGAATGCAACCATAAATCAACCGATCTATACAGTAACAACGTACCCTAAAGATACTCTCCCGGCAGCCAGCAGCTTGAAGCCAGTAACCTTTTTCCCGGCCAGCGGCTTTTCTTCTCGCGGCTCGCAGCTCACAACTCAAAGCTATTTCCTATCTTGGCAGTCCGCGAAGCACTACAATCTGACTGCCTTCATCAAATGAAGTAGCAAGTGATCCTCCGTCTACACCTTTAAACAAAGGAGACTTCCAGCTGTGTGTTTGAATGTTGAGTGTAAATGTATTCGGTATACCCAGGATGTCGGATACATCAAGCATAGCTCCGTATTCCCATGCACCGAAGTTTGACTTTCCATAGATCGCTTCGGCATCAGCCTGACCGCGATAGTGATTGAGTTCAAACACTTTTTTCAACGCTCCTGTATTCAGGTTATACTGATACAGGTATGCATCGTGATCGATACCGGTATATTGGTTCGGATCTTCCTGTATATAGGCATAGTTGGTTGTCACCAGAATGTTATCCGGATCCTGGAACGAACCTGCTTTACCGGCACGATCATCGCCATCCAATAGAAGCGTAAGTGTACCTTTCAATGGATCGTTTGCATCCAATACCAATTTATATACACGACCGTATTTGGTACGATCTGCATTTCCTTCTTGTCCGGTTACGTTAAAGTAAATTTCACGACCAACACCATCTTTACGATAGTCTATATCTTCAACACGTCCGAAGGCGATTGACTTCAGCGCAGTAGACGCAGCGTTGGTTTGTGCTCCTGTAATGTTTTTATGATCATCGATCTTTGCGAACTCTATATTTACAGCTGTATTTACCTGCAGATCCATTTCACGTGTATTCTGATCAACACGTCTCAATACATATAAGCTTCCGTTTTCAAGATCGCCTACTGTATTAGACAGATATAGCGCGAGTTGTCCGCCATCGGTACCTGAGTCATCATCACCAATTAAAATAACAGTCTTGCCGGTATAGGCCGTCTTCGGAAGTGGCACTGCATTCTCTGCACCCCAGCGACCAAGCCCCGGAAGAAAATTAGGAACCGTTGGTGTAGCAGCAGCCAGCGGGTTGAGGCCGTGGATCTGCGCGCTGCTGTTTTCACTACAGGTTAAGAACAACGGACCGAAGCCGTGCTCTTCCGGTGTAGCCAATGTAGCCGAGCACAATCTTTTCTGACCACCATCGGAGTTCAGAATATACTCTCCTTTAACCGGACGAAATGTTTTATCGAATGTTAATCTTGATACAGCAATGTTATCTTCATTGTTTACCAGCATCACAAAGCCATCCGCTGTTTTCATCAGGCCCGCACCATCGGCAGCACCACCGAATACATACGAAGGAGACGCTGGCAGATAATCGGCACTACCGATGAGCGAAAAAGTTTCAACACTTTCAAAGCCCGGAAGCTTCTTCAGAAATGTAGAAGTTGTTGAGTGATTGGCAAGCACAACCTGGTTTGCATCGTCACCAGCATCGCCTTTGTCGCCTTTATCACCGGCATCACCTTTCTCGCCTTGCGGGCCAACATCTCCCTGCGGACCTTCACATGCTGTAAAGGCCAGTGACCCTGCCACGAGCAGGCACATAATTTTTGTAAATGTCTTTTTCATGAATGGACTTGAATGATTTGTTTTAGGTTGGATCGAAATTATAGTCCGTGTAATACCTGAACATCAATCACGCTTTATCTGCGTGTTAAAAAGTTTAATCGCATAATGACGGGCAACAAATCAAAAGTAATTTGCTATGAAGCAGTTAAGCCGTGAATCGAAACGATGGAGCGTTACTAAATTGAAACGCTTGTGTTAACCGGTAGATGAATTCTAAATTAGTATATTTAAAACGCAATGACACGATATCTTTTTACACTATACTGTCTGGCAGTATCACTCGCGGGTTGGTCGCAGGAGTTCAAAGAAAGAAGCAGTCCGCTGGATATGATCTCCATGCGCTACAAAGAATCTTATATCAAGATCACGTATTCGCAGCCTCGTAAAAAAGGAAGAGAGATCTTCGGCAAGCTCGTTCCCTATGGAAAAGAATGGAGTCCCGGTGCCAATGAAGCAGCCGAGATAACGCTCACCAAAGATATAACCATGAAAGGCTTTCTGATCAAGGCCGGTACATATACTATCTTTACGATCCCTGAAAAAGAAAAGTGGACAATCATTATCAGTAAAGATGTGGGGCTGTGGGGCTCCTATAACTACAATCCGAAAGAAGATCTGATCCGTTTTGATGTGCCCGTGCAGTCTACGGCAGACCTTATCTACGAGCCACTCACCCTCAAATTTGACCAGCGAAATGATGTGGCAAACCTTTTGATAATGTGGGATAGGACAATGGTTACTATTCCGATTAAGTTTATAAATTAATTACATGATTCGCTACATCTTCTCTGCCCTGCTCGTCTGCCTGACTGTATATACTCACGCTCAGACGATCCAGGAACTCGAAAAACGAAATGGTTTTAAAGACATCAAGCTCGGAACGCTCGCTGATTCTGTAAAAGGCTCTAAAGTAAAAAAGGAGTTTAAGGAACGCGACACATACCCTGCCAAGCTATATTCTGTAGAACATCCTGATTACGAAAAGATCGGTGAGGTTAAAGTAAAGGAGATCGAACTCAAGTCGTACAAAGATCTTATTTACGAGATCAGAGTTATTACCGATAAAGATCCGCGCCTGATGAAAGCCCTGGAGACACTCTATGGTAAAGCTGCGTATGATATGAAAAACCAGTTATACTTCTGGAAGAGCGATCGCATTGTGCTTCGCTTCAAGTCCACCGACAAAAATTTCCTTGAACTTGAATATAGCTCTCCACTCGTACGCAACATGATGAAAGACGAGACGGAGAAAAAAGTAGACGACATTATCAACGATCTATAATTAAACCAGACCAATATGCAAAAAGCTAATCAGTTATTCATGGCACTAGCCTGTATCAGTGCCGGTTACATTGCGAATGCACAGGATCAAAGTAAAAAAACACCGGAGTCCAGCGAAATATGGGAACCACAGCCGCGCATCATTACCGCTGCTGAAAAAGTTGGTGATGCACCTTCAGACGCTACGGTGTTGTTTGATGGTAAATCATTCGACAATTGGGTAACGATCGATGGTACTGCGCCTAAATGGACAATCAAAGATGGCGCGATGACAGTTACTGCCGGTGCTAAAGATATCAAGACTAAAAAAGAGTTCGGTGATTTTCAACTTCACGTAGAATGGAGATCGCCAGCAGAAGTTGATCCGAAACAAACCGGACAAGGCCGTGGCAACAGCGGTATATTTCTGCAGGAACGTTACGAAGTACAGGTACTCGACAACTATAACAACAAGACTTACGCCAACGGACAGGCTAGTTCAATTTACAAGCAACATATACCACTTGTAAATATTTGTCGCAAGCCCGGTGAGTGGCAGGTGTATGAGATCTTCTTTACAGCACCACGCTTTAACAGCGAAGGTCGCGTGATCTCGCCTGCGTACGTAACTGTAATTCATAATGGCGTGCTTACACAAAACCACGTAGCAATCTGGGGCCCGACAGAATATATAGGCTTACCGGTATATAAAGCATACGAAAAAGGACCGATCCGTTTGCAGGATCATGGTAATGCGGTGAGCTTCCGGAATATCTGGATCCGCGATCTTTAGTCGTTAGCCGTTAAACGTTAATAGCTATCCGTTAATCGTTCGTACTAATAACATTTAACACTAACGATGCTTGAATCCCGTTTGCAGAGAAGACACGGAGTTACGCAGAGAGAAAAAACTTTGTGCCCCTCTGTGTCTTTTTCGTGTACTCTGTGCCATTGGATTTATACTCTCAAAAGGGAATAGCATCTCTTCATTGTATACCAACCATAGCTATACCAAACGAATAACGTGTAACGATTAACGTATAGTTAAGCTCGGAATAAATGCTAATTTTGAGAAAACAGCGTAGCATGAACACCGATATCCTAAAACTGTACAAGCAACTTGACGATATGGATCAAACCAAAGAAGTCAAGCTACTAAAGAATCAAATTAAAGAAACGTTATACCAAAACCTGCGCATGCACTTCCTTGAGCTGACGAGTATAGGCAGGGTTATTGGATATGACGAGCTGCAGAATGAATTAAAAAAAGCAATTGAGTTAGNNAAAAAACTTTGTGCCCCTCTGTGTCTTCTTCGTGTACTCTGTGCCATTGGATTTATACTCTCAAAAAGGAATAACATCCCTTACTATATATACCCAGCCGTAACTATACCCACGGATAACGATTCACAATTAACGGATAACGGATAACACAACGATTAACGAAAAGACCATGAAAAACATAATCCTCTCACTAGCGTTACTTACCTTATTGCAATGTAAGTCATCCGAAAAAACAACAAGCGTGGCAAATCTTGAAAACACTTACTGGAAATTAGCCGAAATGAATGGCATGCCGGTAATTACTCCGGACGGTTCCAAAGAAGTACATTTTGTACTGAGTAGCGAAGGCAGCGAAAAACGCATCAAAGGATTTGCCGGGTGCAATGGCCTCGGAGGAAACTATACCCTGGACGGTGATAAAATAAAATTCACCACCATGACTACCAAGATGGCCTGCGATCGTCTTGATGTTGAGAACTTCCTCACACAAGCCATGGAGTCTGCCGACAGCTATAAGATCAAAGGAGAAAAACTTGAACTATACGAAGGCAACACCCTGCTTGCTACATTCGAGTCGGTATATCTTAAATAGGCTTTTTGTGTAAACCCAGCTGGTTCTGTCGCGACCAGCGGGTATATACATAGAGCACCGTTAGAAAAATAAGCAACGCGATAAGCTGCGAATGCGACAGGTACTTTTCGATAATAAACCCGCGTGCTATATCGCCTCTGAAAAACTCCAGTGCATAGCGGCCAATCGCATATAGCAATAAATACATCAGGAAAAGTTGTCCGTAGAATTTCCTTCTTCCGCGCAGGTATAGCAACATCAGCATCACCAGAAATATATACCCTGATTCATAGAGTTGTGTAGGATGCAACGGGGTTCCTTTGGGTGCATGACAAGCCGGATCGGTAAATACTACACCCCATACACTATCGGTTGGTAAACCATAACAACACCCTGCAAGAAAACAACCAAGTCTGCCGAACATGTGTACCAGGCATGTAGTTACCGCCATAATATCCAGCATAGCATAAGTCGGTAGCTTTTGTTTTTTGAAGAACCACAACATCGTAGGTACCGCCAGTAAAAACGATCCATAAAACACGAAGCCGCGCCCGGTAAATAATTTACCCGGATGCTGCATATAGTATGACGCATCTTCAAAGAAGAGCAACGCCTTGCCACCGATAAATGCAGCGAGAAAAATAAGCAGGAATAAAGAGTTTGCCTGATCGAACGTGAGTCCTACTTCTTTCTTTCCGCGCATCACCATATAGGCTACACCGGCTATAGCTCCGATGGCAATCATGAAGCCATAGCTGTATATAGAGATCCCTCCTACTTCAAATAAAACAGGATGCATAATGCAGACAGATTAACCGGGTAGCGTTACGATAGAATTATTGTATACCTAATTTTGTAAGCAGNNCTTCTGATACGTGTACAATTCCTTTAGTCGGACCGTACTCACCCCAGGAGTTCTTCACCATAAAAAATTTCTTTCCACCTTTTGATTTTTCAAGACCAACAAGGTGCATCAGGTGATCGTCTTGCGTGGTGAGGTTTTCATACAAAGTCTGGCGTATTGCCTGGGTATATTTCAACTCTTCATCATCGGGCGTAGCTTTAGCCGGCAGCTTCCCATCTTTCCATTGCAACACGTAACCATCTTTATTGCGGAAGCACTCGTTGCTCACATCAGCATCCCACATAATGGAATAGCCTTGTTCTACGGCACGCTCGGTAAGTTTAATCATTTCATCTAACGGTAAATTATAATATGAGCCATTCAGAAAATTATCCGGTGCTTCCAGTATAAAGGAACTATAGAACGGATGATGACTGAATGAAGTAATGTTTACATAATCACTAGCATTGAAATGGAGTACATCCGTTGCAAAACTCTTCGGTGTATACTGACGCTCGCCATACTTGAAAGTCTCCGGAGCTTTGCCCAAAGTTTCATCCAGTATATTTTGAAATCCCTTCATCCAGTCAGCAGGCACCGGGCGTACCTTGAGTAAACTATCGAGGTATGATTTCAACCGGGCATCCAGCTTGGAATGATCGTGATTTTTCTGCCCGAGTGGCAAACCGGAATAAGCACTTTCCGGCATCGCGCCATACGTAGCCATGGCACGTATCACATCGTGTCCTAATCCACCGGGACCAAACTGTGCAGCACCCTGGCGAAGTATATAATTCTTGGCTTTCTCAGTATATATATTCCGAACGGTATACATTTCAGAAATATCCACCGTACCCAGCCCGTTGTGCATCGTTTGAGACTCTACAAGCGAAGTAGTTGAAAAACTCCAGCAGGTTCCGGTATTCGCCTGGTTTTTTATTGGTGTATACTCAACTTTCTTTATAACCGTAAACGCAGGTGGTTCTGCGGCAGGCTGCGCCAGCACATAGCATGCACTGAACAACATTATACACAGGCAGAGAATTTTGTTCATGATCAAATCGGGTTAAGAGTTTGTTGCAGTAAGATTACAACAAGATCGCATTTTTTTATGAAAAAGCCTCTGAAACACCGGGCAGAGAAAATGGCAACTCTATACCTGGTATTCAGAGGCTCTGTAACATTCGCTATACGCGATCAGCCTTTGTAGGAGATGCGGTAAATAACATTCGCTTTATCGTCTGACACCAGCAAGGAACCATCGGGCATCACGAGTACATCTACCGGGCGACCCCAGTCTTTTTGCGTGGCATCGTCCAGCCAGCCGCTGGCAAATAATTCGTGACCGGTTACTTTGTTGTTCTGCAACTTCACCAGCGTAACATTGTAGCCACTCTTCTTCGAGCGATTCCATGAACCATGCTCGGCAACGAAGAGTTGATTTTTATATGACGCAGGAAAAGAACTTCCGGTATAAAATTTCAAACCAAGCGGAGCTACGTGTGGTCCTAACTTATCAGCCGGTGCTGTAAACTCAGAGCATGCGTGCTTATCACCAAACTCCGGATCTTTGATAGAGCCTTCATGGCAATACGGATAACCAAAATGCATTCCTTTCTTCGGAGCTACATTCAGTTCGCAAGCAGGTTTGTCATCGCCCAGCATATCACGGCCATTGTCTGTAAACCACAACTCTTTGGTTTGTGGATGCCACGTGAAGCCTACAGTATTGCGTACACCTTTCGCATATATTTCACGACCTGTACCATCAGCATTGAGGCGTGTGATGCTCGCATATATTTCATCTTTCGATTCACATATATTGCAGGGCGCACCTACCGGTACATATAGTTTACCATCCGGACCAAACGCTATATATTTCCAGCCGTGGTGCGATTCAGTCGGGTAATTTTCAGTCACCACAGTTGGCGCAGGCGGATTGTCCAACTTAGATTCTATACCGGTATATTTCGTAATGCGGCTTATCTCCGCTACATATAAATTCCCATCTTTAAAGGCTACACCGTTCGGCATGTTCAGTCCGGACGCAATTACCCATTTCTTATCTGCCTTAAAATCTCCATTGGTATCTTTTACAGCATATACCTTATCTTTATCACGATTGCCTACATATAGCACACCGGATGGACTCAACGCCAGGGAGCGCGCGTTCTCTACTTCAGCATATACTTCAATTTTAAAACCTGCCGGAAGTTTAATCTTATCGAGTGGCAACGTTGCTGCGTAGTCTGTTAACGCAGGCATGCTGTTTCCTTCTGCTCCTGTAACGTTGTTGTTATCTTCAGTTGTACTGGAATTGCTGCAAGCCAGCATGAGTGCCAGTATCAATACCGGTATGGAAATAATTGATTTCATAGAATTCATTTATTTAAAACGTGCTGAAAATTACAGCTTTTTGCCGTCTGTGCTGACACGGATTACGTAAGTGGCAAAAAATCAGCGCCCGGCAGATTTTAAATTCCGGAATGCTGCAAATACTCATTACTTTTGCAGATTAGTTGAGGTACCAGGCTTGCCCTGTGCCATTGATCGAAGGGAATTACCAGTTATGATATCCATCACCAATCTTTCTTATTACATCGGAGGGCGTGCGCTCTACGAGAATGCCAACATGTTTGTAAAACCGAAAGACAAGATCGGCTTGATCGGTTTGAACGGTCGCGGTAAATCTACATTGTTAAAGATCATTAACGGTGAGTATAAAATTGACAGCGGCACCGTAAGCAAGAGTAATGATTGTACGATTGGTTTTCTCAACCAGGATCTTCTCTCTTATCAAACCGATGATTCAATTCTAACGGTAGCGATGGGCGCATTCAAGGAAGTAGTAGATATAGAACGGCAGCTCGAGGCTATCATAAAAAAACTGGAGACTGAATATTCTGACGACCTCGTTGAAAAAATGTCGAAGCTCCAGGAGAAGTTCGATCATCTCGATGGATATTCCATTCAATCAAAAGCAGAAGAAGTACTCGAAGGAATTGGTTTTACTACTGCAGATTTACATCGTCCGCTCAAACAATTTTCCGGAGGATGGCGCATGCGCGTGATGCTCGCGAAGTTGCTGTTGGAGAAACCTTCGTTGCTCATGCTCGATGAACCAACCAACCACTTGGACTTACCTTCTATCGAGTGGGTTGAAAATTACCTTCGTAATTATGACGGTGCTGTAATTATAGTATCGCACGACCGTACGTTCCTGGATAATGTAATTACAAAAACGGTTGATGTTACCCAGCAACAACTGATTACGTATGAAGGAAATTACTCCTTCTACCTGCAGGAGAAAGAACTTCGGCAAGAGATCCAGCAGGGTGCTTATGAAAATCAGCAACAGAAGATACGACAGACCGAACGCTTCATTGAACGCTTCAAGGCTAAAGCTACGAAAGCACGCCAGGTGCAATCGCGCGTAAAAGCATTGGAGAGAATGGATATGATTGAAGAAGTGGTGGATGATACCGCAGCGGTAAATTTCCGTTTTAAATTCAAGCAGCAGCCAGGCCGCTATATCATTACACTGAACGATGTATCCAAATCATACGGACCGCTGGAGATATTAAAGAACACATCCATTAATATAGAACGCGGTGACAAGATCGC
>DJFR01000219.1:0-18650 GCA_002432545.1 Flammeovirgaceae bacterium UBA5867
GTTTAACAAAATGTATAGAAATCACGTACATTAGTCTTACAAAATATATAGAAATGAGCAAAGAGTATCTGGGTGAGTTTGAAGAATTGGTGTTGACGATGGTAGGGGTGCTGGCTGAAGATGCATATGGTAATGCCATTGTTACCGAGATAAAAGACCGCGTAGGGCGCGATGTTAACCTCAGTGCCGTACACGTAACCCTGTATCGCCTCGAAGATAAAGGACTGGTGAAGTCGCAAATGGGCGGTGCCACCAATGCACGCGGTGGAAGACGCAAACGCATATTTACCATTACCAATGCAGGTCTCGCCATGCTTCGTGCGATGAAAGAAGCGCGTATGGATTTATGGAAATTGATTCCTCAACTAAAGATTGCAGGGGGTTAAGATATGAACGAGCTCAGCGGTATTCCCCGTGCAGCACTTCGTTTTCTTGCCTGGTTTTGCCCGTCTGAATTACGCGAAGGTATAGAAGGCGACCTGCTCGAACGATTTGAAGAAGATATACCTGACGTTGGCTTGCGTAAAGCCCGCAGGCGATTGGTATGGACTGTCTTTTTGTTATTCAGACCATCCATTCTCTTACGAAATAAATTTTCCTGGCGAATAATCAACAGCATTATGATCCGTAACTATATCACCGTAGCATCGCGTAATATACGCAAGCGAAAATTATACTCTTCCATCAATGCTTTCGGACTCAGCATTGGTATAGCATTCTGTATACTCATTTATCTCTTTATAAAGGATGAGCAGAGCTTCGATCAATTTCATGTAAACAAGGAACATCTGTATCGCATGCACAGCGAAATGTATAGTGCCAGTCAGGCAGAAGATCCGAAGGCAAATGGTCCCTATAGCAAGATGTCTCAAATGCAAATGGCACTTGCCCCGGTGATGAAAGCAGAATTACCCGAAGTGCAATATGCTACACACTTCTGTCAGAGCAATACACTTTTCCGAAAGGATGAAAAAATCTTCCGGGAACCGATCGTATATGTTGATGCCGATTTCTTCAATATGTTTTCGTTCCCGTTGCTTAAAGGTAATTCGAAGCTCCTGTTTCAAACCAAAGATGAAATTGTACTGACACCCAAACTCGCTGAAAAATATTTTGGTACAAAAGATCCGTTGGGACAAGTAATCACAATTAACGATCGCCCTATAACAGTTACCGGTATAATAGAAGCAGCACCTGCTAATTCAAGTCTTCAATTCGAAGCACTGTTGCCGATTGAAAGCTGGGGAGCTTATAATCAACGCAACCTTGATACGTGGATGAACCTCGGCTTTGCAACTTTTGTACAACTATATCCAGAAACGAATCTGGATAATCTGCAGGCAAAGCTCGCAACCCTGCGCGATAAATATATGGCGGACGAACTGGTGCAATGGCGCGAACGCGATAAAGTACCGGCAGACTATACTCCTTACAAAATCGGGTTCAGCAACATAACGGCTATACATCTTCAGAAGGAGATAGGCTGGGACAAGGTAAGTGATCCTAAATATGCATGGATACTGGGAGGAATTGCTGTATTGATTCTCTTTATAGCCTGCATAAACTATATATCGCTGGCGCTTACGTCATCGGCACGCAGAAGAATGGAAGTCGGTATACGCAAGGTGATTGGCGCTCACCGCAGACAATTGGTTGCCCAGTTTGCATTTGAGTCAGTTGTGCTGGCGTTGCTGTCTATGTTTATTGGCTTTGGACTTGTAACATTATTTCTTCCGGCATTCAATGAATTTACTGGTAAGGATATCAGCATCACCGTTATTGATACTATGTCGCTTGCGGGAATAAGCGTTGGTCTTACGATAATCGTTGGTTTGCTGGCCGGATGTTATCCTGCCCTGTATCTGTCAGGTTTCAAGCCAGTGCAGGTATTGAAAGGAGTATTCACAGCACGCTTGTCGGCAGGGTTTTCAAAACCATTGGTAGTCTTTCAATTTGTGCTTTCTTCTTTTCTGATCATAAGTTCTGTGGTGATGTACCGGCAGATGCGTTTTATAACCACGAAAGATCTTGGTTATAACCAGCACCAGGTAATTGTAATTCCTACGCAGGCCGGCTGGCGTGAAGATGGTAATAAGATTGTAGAGCAATTCCGTCAGCTAACTGCGGGTACCCCGTCCGTTGTATCCGTATCGGGCACCGATTATCCGTTTGCCGGAAATGACGGGATGATATACGGTTATAAAGTAAACGGTGAGAGCAAAGCTACGCAGGCATTTAACATCGATGCATACTTCCTGAAAACATTGGGTATCCAACTGGTGCAGGGACGAGGTTTTGATATAAACAACCCGGCTGATACTGCGAAGACTATTGTCGTAAATGAAGCACTGGTGAAAGATATGGGGTGGACTAACCCGCTGGATGAAACTTTGAATTTTCACATGAGCGATCCGAACAGTATTGGTTCACGCGTTATTGGTGTCGTAAAAGATTTTCATTTTCTGTCGCTGGAGGAAAATATAAAACCCATGTTCTTCTCGATGGACCGAAATGACGGAAACCTCAATCATATACTTGTGCGTGTTACTCCGGGTAATATACCGGCTACGCTTGAACAATTGCAAAAGGTTTTCAGAAAGGTATCTCCCGAAAAACCTTTTGAATATAGTTTCCTGGATGAAAATGTAGCAAAACAATATGCATCGTTTGATCGCTGGATGAACATCATGGCATTCTCGACCATATTCGCAATTATCATTTCTTGTCTCGGACTTTTTGGACTGGCTGGTATAAATGCTGTGAATCGTACCAAGGAGATCGGTATACGCAAAGTTATGGGAGCCGAAGTGATGAGTATATTTATTATGCTGAACAAACAGTTTGTGTGGTTGTCACTCATTGCATTTGCGCTGGCTACACCACTGGCCTGGTATGCTATGAGACAATGGCTTGGCAGTTTTCAATTCCATGTAGATATGACGTGGTATTTGTTTGCCGCAGGTATGGTACTCGGACTGCTGGTGGCCTTGACGGCTGTAAGTTACCATGCGGTAAAAGCAGCACGCGTTAATCCGGCTGACTCATTGAAGTATGAGTAAAGAAAAGGAGCCCGTATCACAAATTCCTGCTGGCTGGCTGCGCTTGCTCGAATGGTTTTGTCCTGTGCATTTGTATGAAGGTATAGAAGGCGATTTGGTGGAGCAATACGATGCGGATAGGGATACCGCTGGCGACAGGATTGCCAGGCGAAGATTCATGCTGAATGTGATACGCTTTTTCCGTCCGGGGATATTATTGCGAAACCGATTTTCAATACGCTTAATGAAAGGATATATGCTCCTCAATTATTTTAAAATCATGATGCGTTCGATGGCGAAGCGCAAAGTATATTCTGCCATCAACATCTTTGGGCTCACCATGGGCATTTCGTTTGCTTTGCTCATCGGTATATTTATAGCAGGGGAGTTGCAGACCAATCAGCACCTGACCGCTGTTGACAGGCTATATTTGATGAGTAGTAATAACCTCGAAGCTGCGAATCAGATACCGCTGTTCTCGCCATCGCCAATAGCACGACTCATCAAAGAAGAGTATCCGACACTGGTGGAAAATTTCTACCGATGCAGCGATCGCAATATTACCGTTTCAAAAGGTGATAAACACTTTCGTGTGCAAAGTCTTATTGGTGATTCTACATTTCTTCCCATGTTCGGATTTCCATTGTTGCAAGGTGACGCAGCTACTGCGCTGAACAATCCGCGATCTATTGTTATCACTGAAAAAATAGCGAAGCAGTATTTTAACAGAACCGATGTAGTGGGCGAAACGCTGACGCTGGCTACCGAGAAGAATGGTGACCAGGAATATAGTATAACCGGAGTGTTGAAGGATCTGGAGTCCAATACGGTAACCGACTTGATGGACATGAACGCGCAGATATTTTTGCCAATCCATAGTCTGAAGGACTTTAATAATTTTGATCCGGAAGCGTGGACAGGCGTGCAGATGATCAGCTATATCCGTAAAACACCAACGGCTTCGGAGGATGAAATCACGAAAGCCTTTACAACGATATTGAAAAATAAAGCACCAGCCAACACACAAAGCAATCTGCAAATTTCGCTTGGCGGACTAGACGATTATCACCTGATGTCCAATAACGGCCTCGTAAAAAAAATGGTGATGACATTATCTGCTATAGCAATCTTTATACTGCTGCTGGCGGTTATAAATTTCATAAACATCACCATTGGTAATTCTTCCGTAAGATTGAAGGAGATCGGTGTACGAAAAGCTATAGGTGGTTTACGCCAACAGGTAACAACACAATTTCTCACCGAGTCACTGCTCATGACTTTTGTTGCTACCGTGCTGTCGCTCGGTTTGTATGAACTGCTGCGTACATATGCCGGTAACGTGGTTGCCACTCCGTTGCTATCCATAATTAATTTTCCGGCAGCATACTGGTTATATATAGGGGCCACGATGGTTGTTATCGGTATAGCAGCAGGAGTATATCCGGCCTTTTTTCTCGCCTCCTATAAAACACTGGAGTCGCTCAAGGGCAAACTGAAATCAGGCAAGGGTAATATAGCTTTGTCGCGGTCGCTCATTAGTATACAGTTCCTGCTGGCGATTGGTGTCTTCACAGCCGCCATCATCATCACGCAACAGGTGTCCTATTTTCTTGAAAAAGATTTGGGCTACAATAAGTCGATGGTAGTAACAGTCTCATCCGTTCCGCGCGATTGGACACCCGAAGGTTTTAACCGGATGGATGCTGCCAAACTTCAGTTTCAGCAGGTGTCATCGGTTCAATCGGTAAGTCTCTCGTGGGATATACCCAACGGTAACTTTGGTGTTGTAGCAGAACTATACCGCCAGGGAAAACAACCGGAGGAAGGTGTAGGCATGCCTATATTAATGGCGGATGAAGACTATAGGGATACGTATCAATTCAATATGCTGGCCGGAACATTCTTTCATCAGAAAGGACAAGTACAACAGCCGGACGATATGGTAATCAACGAATCAGCGCAGAAAGCACTTCATGTACAGGTAGGCGATAAGGTTCAAATGAAAGGTGTACCGATAGCGTTTCGTGTTGTTGGCATCGTAAAGGATTTCAATTTCTTTTCCCTGCACCAGCAGGTGAAGCCGCTTGTGTTCATGCATACGCGTAATAATTTATTCCCGGCTTTCCGCTATTTCTCTTTCAAGCTGGAGTCTCGAAATATAGCGCAGTCGGTAGAAGCATTGGAACACCGCTGGAAAGAAGTATTTCCGAATGATCCGTTTGAGTATGCGTTCATGGATCAGAATCTTGAAAAGTTATACAAGACCGAAATACAAATGAAAAAAGCGGCAGGCTTTGCTACGGTGTTAATGCTGTTCATTGTATTGCTGGGTGTATTAGGACTTGCATCACAAAGTGTCACGAGACGAACCAAAGAGATTGGCATTCGCAAAGTATTGGGAGCTACTGTGTCCAATGTATTGTTGCTGATCGCGCGTGAATTTGTTTGGCTGATCGTGATCGCGTTGCTGGTAGCCATGCCGTTAACATACTACTTCGTGGAGCAGTGGCTCCATACATTCGCCTATCATATAGATCTGAAATGGTGGATGTTCGCATTGCCGGGAGCATTNNCGGTGGATGCTTTACGAATAGAGTAGTTATATGTCGGATTGCTCGGCGAGTTTCAATGATGTTGTATGACATATATAGAAGTAGCTATATAAATAAGTAGCTATATAAATAAGAAGGGTGACGATTGTCACCCTCTTATTTATGATCTTTTTGATGTCATATTCTTTCTATTGTAACGTTTTTAATCTTTTCAGTGCAGCATTAAGATCATATGGTTGCTCACGTTTTATTAAAGTAAGCGAAGGCAGTTTTTCAGATGATCCCACTCTGCTTCCGGCATCCGGGATAGTAATATCAGATGGTGTTCCGAAGTTAGTACCTGATTTTTCCAATGTCTGCACTACCTGAGTAGTCTCGATTGTTTCCTCTGTCCATTTGTTTTTATTGGCAGCGGTATAGGTTCCTTCAAATGTTTCGATACCGGCTTCAGCCTCGAGTGCACCATCGGTAAAATCAATAAATGATGCTACAAACTCCAAGGGGTCATACGTGCCATCCCAATATACATAGCTTAGACCAAAGGCTGCATACTCGCTTGATGAAGGTATAAATGCAACTTCCGGAGATTGGGAACTTCCTTGTGCTGAACCGGTCAGGATACGTTCCCATGTACTGGTGTTGCCTCCGGCTCTCACGAGCAGATCCATGTCAGCCTGCTTCACGTTGTTCGGATCAGTATTGTCAGGTGCCTGCCATGCCAGGAAAACAATAATGCCGTCCTCCTGTTCAATGAGAACTTCAGTTTCATCATCCCGTGTGATCTCTATATTCTCGTTATCAACATCGGTGATTTTAATTTCTATGGTTTCAGCGTCAAAGGGATCTGTGTTGGGATCGCTATCTTCGAGTCGTGTATCAGAATCGACTTCGATCTTGATGATTCCTTCTGTCTCCCCAGCTTTAATTTCAACTTCATCATGTTCGCCTACAATTCTGTAATCGGGGAGTGGTGTTGAAGTTGTTGCAGTCTCTTCATCCTGCGCGGTTCCGTCTAATTCGAACTCAACCGTTATATCTTCTGTGTATGCTTTATCCAGTATAACTTTTACTTCAATTGTACCATCCGCTTCGTTGACGGTATAGGAAGTTTTTTCAAAAGAAAGCTTTGGTTTTACAAACGGCTCATCATCATCCTTGCACGATGACAGCCCCGCACCCAACACGACCATCGTGCCCAGGGATAAAGTTAAGAGTAGCTTGTTTTTCATAGTGTGTATAGTTTTTAGAATTTAATTCGCATTGATAAATACAAAGCTCCAGCCCGTACACGGGTTGTTGAATTCATACCGGTCGGTAAACAATTCAAATACATAGGTATTGTCGCCTTCCGTCAGCTTGTCGAGGTATATATTTATATTTTCCATCTCCACTTCGGTTACGGGGTTGCCCAGCGTGAAAATACCAGGTTCGAAGTTGAAGGCTATTTTATTGTCGGTGAGCACCGGGTTAAATTTACGATAGACAAATGTTTGCGTGTTGTCGCTGTTGATGATGGTGAAACCAATACCGTATAGTCGCGTTCCATCATTTAGTTGTGCATTGTAGAACAGGTCCATTTCAACAGCACCCGGTAAATCCTGTTCAATCGCGCTGGCTGCGGATGCACCATTGTCGATGATAAAATTCAACGGACTATAATAGAAATCTGAAACAGTAGCGAAGAGTCTGCCCGTTGCATTTTGAAGAGTTGTTTCTAATGTCACCGGCAGGTTTGCATTGGTAAGGCCGGTATAGGTATGCGTTTCAATCGGGTCTGCACAGATAGCAATGGATGCATCGCCAAATGTGTTGAATAATATACTTTTCAACGATATACTCACGCCAGCAAATGTTCCCGCTAACCGTGTATCAAGAACAAGTGAATCTCCCTTGATGGTATAGCCTGATGTAAAGTCGATCGCCTGAACGCTTGCTGTGTTAGACTTTTTAGCGGCTGATCCTATATCAATGGTTCGCTTCGCTTCGTTCAGCGCGAGGAACAGAATAACATCGCGGGTATCAAACGTAAGTTTAAGAGAAGAGCTGAATATATCGAGGTCATCACTCATGTCGTTCAGGTTACTCGATAATTCGGTGCCCAGTAAATTTACATCCGATGCCTGCGCAGCTTCGAATAAAATAGTGGTAGGTGTGGAGAGATCCGATTTACTGCTGAACACCAGCGCGCCCTCCGGAGTCTTGTTTACATAATTGAATTCAAACTCGGCACCAAACGTAGCCTGATCTTGCTCGAACAGGTAACTGAAGAAAGAGTAGTTCTGAATGATCAACTCCAGTCCCAATGAATTGTCAATGCGGTATGTTATGGTTTGATTGTAGAATTCACCATCATTGGAGCCGAGGTCGGTTCTGATATTTACTTTGTTGTCGTCCGTAAATTTCATGATCACATAAAATGAGCCTGCTCCCTGTTCGGGTCTGTATTTCACGCGCCATCCATTGGCAGGTGCAGTAAGATCAGCTTTAAGCGCTGCAATAGCTTCGGCTGAACGTTCGTCCGCAGACTTGTCAAATACATTTATATCGTCATCCTTACAAGAGGTTAAGGCAATGATCAGTGCAGCTATATAGTATAATCCTTTTTTCATTGTCAGAATTTCGCTTGGATAATATCGCGTACTTTTAACAGATCAACCCCGGTATATTGCTTGTAGTGAGCAATGATGGCGTTGTATTTTTTGCGGATCAGCGCTCTTCCTGCATTGCGCGCGAGGCAGTCGGTTGTGCCGCAATTGGTTTCATCATTGTAATACCGCTCGTAGAACTCGGGGTAGTATAGGAGATGGGCAACCGTTTCGGCAAAGTCTTCATTGAAAGAGCTGGTAGCATACGGAGATACAAAGCCACGTTGCAAAGCTTCTTCATCGGTAAGATTATACCACGAACCTGCGGACGTGTAGCCCTGGGGTGATATTTCCTTGAAGTTAGGCGGCAGGTTATACCGCTGGTGTACGATGTGGGCAAACTCGTGATATATAGTTCCCAACTGGCGGAATACCCAGTTTATATTATCAATGTCAATGTCGTTTACTTCGGTGAGCGTGATGCGTGCACCGGCATCGGCCGTACCGAGTGTTACTGTACCATCCGAGTTATAGATAGTCGAGCCGATAAAAATTACTTCTGCCGGTACGTGCTTGGTAAAGAATACTTCGCCATTCTCAACATCTTCAAACGGCTCGATCCAGTATTCGGTAAGGAAATCCAGCATCGGTTCCACCAGTTCACGCTTGGGCGGTGTTACGCGTTTATCCGGATCCACATAGCGATCCACATATGTATACCGAACGGCTACACCATACTTGTCGGTAAAATTACTTTGGATATATTCATCCAGTTCATCATCCGATGGTTCGTGTGTTTTCAGGGGAGCATCAACGCTTTCATCCTTGTAACACGATGTTACCAGTGTGCTGGCTGCGATGAAGAGAAGTGCTATGAATTTTGTTTTCATTTCGTCACAATCTATAGTCTCTGTTCAATTCTGTATTAGCGAGGGTTGGGTTTCAGTCCGCCTATATCTATAGCAGCCTGTGGTATCTGCAATACCTGGCGATCGTCATCGGCATCCAGCTCAATCGAGCTTCCATCCGCCAGCACGTGTGTTACTGGTATCTGGAAACGCTTGATGTCAAACCAGCGCAATCCTTCGTGCATAAATTCTTTTCTGCGTTCATCCAGTATAAAATAAAATGCATTGAGGCGATCGTTGGTGGTGCCGTAGTAATTTCGAAGCGTTGTTGTATTGACAATACGCGTTCCATCGTAACGCTTGTTTACCATCACTTGCAGGTCCGCCAGCGCAAGGTTAAGCTTGTTATCGAATATATAGGCTTCGGCACGGTTCAGCAGAACTTCTTCACCGCGAAAGGCAGGCATAATGGTATAGTATAAACCTACGTTGGATGTAAGGCTTGAGCGCTCAAACAGAAATTCATATTTGGCAAGTGCAAGTCCGTTGTTGCCGCGTACAAATATAGGGTAACGCACGCTGATGCGAACATCGTTGGCGTTCCAGGGATTCGGATCGATTATACCAAACAATAATTGCTGATCGGGCCAGAAGCCTACGTTTACCGGGTAGTTTGTTACGTTCCGGATCATGAGTAAATTACTCTGATCAGTAGGCGAGGCGTACGACCGAATGAAATCTTCAGAGTCTGCGCTCTGAGACAACAGGGTTGCTATATCTTTTATGAATACATCCGGATCGCTTCCGAGCATTTCGGAGCTATACTCGATACATTTCTTATAGTCGCCCTTGAAGAGATAGAAGCGCGAGGCAAAGGCAAGTGCAGCGTTCTTTGTAAAGTGATATTTACCGGAGTTGGCATAGAAACTTTCATCTACCAGTTCGAGTCCTGCCAGCAGATCGTCTTCAACTTTATCATATACATCTTCCACTGAAGCACGGGTATATTTCTTGATGAACTCCGTTTCCGGTTCTTCAACATACGGTATACCCAGGTCGTCATCTGCAGTCTCTTCGTTGAAATGTTTGGCAAACAGATTTACCAGCATGAAGTGACCGTATGCGCGAGTGAGCAGCGCTTCTCCTTTTACAGCTTTCTTGCGGGCTTCATCGCCTGGCAGGTTATCAATGACTGTAAGCACTTCGTTGGCATGCGCAATAGCGTCATACGTTGATGTCCAGAAGTTGCTGGGTGTATCCTGGTTTATACTGGTAACTTCTTCCCATTCGTAGAGCTGAACGTGTTCAGTCAGTTTGGTAGTGCCCGTAGTGAATGTAACGTTATCGCCCATCCACTCGGTAAACGTATAGGCCGCGCCCGAGTATGCATTGGTAAGAAGCTGTGCAGCTTTTTCAGGCGTGTTGAGTTCCACACGATTGTCCGGATTTTCTTCGAGGTAACTATCGCATCCCGTCAGAAAAGCAATGCCGGTTATCAGTATACTGATTTTTGTAAAGAAGGATTTGTTCATATACTATATATCCCTGATTAAAATCCTAAAGCAACAGAAGCAGTGATGAGGCGAGGTTGCGGTAAAGCAACACCACCTGATGAAAAGAACTCCGGATCTTGTCCGTTAAGTTTTTTATCCGAGTACAGCAGCGCCAGGTTTTGCCCTTCGATGGAAATCTGTGCCGTGCTGGCTCCGATCTTTCGTACGATCGCACCGGGGAAGTTATAGCTCAGGCGTACGCTCTTCAGACGTATATAGTCACCGTTCGCTACACGCACCGTACTTTTGTTATACAGATCATAAGCACTCAGGTAATCGGGGTTGGTGCCGTTAATAACCTGGCGATCGAGTATAACCGGTACATTCGTAGTGTTCTCATCACCGGGCACGGTCCAGCGGTTCACAAAACTTTTCGAGAGCGAGTTGAAGTCGGTATATCTCGGGCTGAAAGCATCGTCAAGCCTGATTTTGTAATCGAACTTGAAAGACAAAAATACGCTGAGCGAAAAACCCTTATAGCGGAACATATTGTTAAGTCCACCGGCTCCGCGTGGTTCAGCAGGACCTTCATATTTTAATATATCTGTCAGGTTATCGCGATCCTGTAAGTCGTAATTATATACCACTTCACCGGAACCATCGTAGAAGGTAGGTATACCGCGTTGATCGAGTCCGGCAAATTTGGTAGAGAAAAGTCCTCTGCGTGGGCCGCCCAATATAGCAGCACCTCCTTGTACAATGGCATCACCGATGCGTGGATTGAAATCCAGTCGTGTGATTTGATCACGTGTATACCCGATATTGAAATTGGTAGACCAGGAGAAATTTTGTAACCGTAGATTCATTGTGTTGATGGCGAATTCTATACCGGTTGCTTCCATGTCTGCATAGTTTCCATTTTTAAATGCGTTACCACCAACACCACTGGTTTGCAGGAGGCCTACCAGATCGTAGCAATTCCGCCTGTATACATCCAGCGTACCTGTAATGTTGTTACCGAGAATTCCAAAATCGATACCAGCATTAAACTCTTTCAGCTTCTCCCAAGTCAGATTTGTATTTGCAAGGTCTTGTATATATAGGTAAGTCTCAACATCTGTAGGACGCAACGTTACACCTGAGCGTATGTTTAATAAGGCGCTGGTGTTCGGGCCGAGATTAGCCGATAGGCCATACGTTGCACGCAGCTTCAGGTAATTGAAAAAAGAAAAATCTATAAACGTTTCTTTGTCGAGATTCCAGGCACCACTCACGTTCCACGTGGGCAGGTAACGGGCGCTTTTACTTTTTCCAAGGCGATTGGAACCATCATATCGAATGGTTCCGTTAAATATATACTTCTCTTTATAAGAATATCCACCGTTCAGAAAAAATCCGGCAAACTTTTCGCGATCAATACCCAGGGCATATATACTAATTCCCTGGCTATTCAGAAAAGCAATCATGTTCGGATCTGTATTAACAACACCACCGTTGTCATATACCACCCCGATTCCATCCGCACGCCTGCTTTGCCTGTTGGTATATTTCAATTCCTGACCTGCAAATACATTGATCGAATGAATGGAATTGATGGTGTGCGACCAGTTGAGACTATTCCGTACATAGAAGTTTCTAAGATCATCTTCGTTCAGATTGTTAAAGCCGCCTTCCGGTAATACTACCTTGGGTTGCGCAGCGGGATCGGCCGGATCTCTATATAGGAGCGGGTTTGCATCCTGTATATACTGTGTGCCATCTGCGCGATACGCTTCTGCCTGGTTTGATCTTTCGTGAATAATGTGCTCGCGTTTGGTTGTGGCGTAACGTCCTTGTACGGTACTACGGAATACCAGATTCTCGCGGATGTTGTATGTTACATCAGCCTGTGTAGATATATCGGCTACATTAATCTTGATATAATTTAGCTGTAACTCTTCAACAATATTAAACGGAGCATAGTTTCTTCGGAAATATTCGAGGTTGCCATTGCTATCATACGGTCGTATGGAGCGTGCCGTGTTCAACGCGTAGCTTAGTGGGTTTATATCGAAGTCGCGTTTATATCTTCCGGTAATAGGATCGAAATCGCGGTTCTGTGTACCGGGGGCTTTTTGATCACGATAGTTTGCCGTCAGTTTAAGATCCAGGGCGAAATCTTTTGAGAACTGGAAACTGTTTTTAGCTGTACCTATATATCGTTTTACATTGTCAGATATAGTCTGACCGTTATCATTCATATAGCTGATAGAATAATAACTGTTATGTTTCTCAGTTCCGGAGGTAAGGCTTACCGAATGTTGTTGCTGTAACGAGTTTTTAAAGAGTACATCGAACCAATCGGTGTTGGCTTTTTCATACTGATTTAAAAATTCTTCGTTCAAGGTTCCATTGGGGCCCCAGTTGATTTCTTTCTCGGAAATCTGCGTGAACATTTTACCCATGGCTCCATAGTTTTGTGCACGTACGGAGGTTGTGATGTCGATCAAACCTTTCTCATACATCTCACGATATACCGACATCTCATCTTTGGAGTTGAGTATATCAAATTGATTATACGTTGGGCGTAAGTGAATAGAGAAATTTCCGGAGTAATTTACTTTCGTCTGGCCGCTTTTGCCGCGTTTGGTTGTTATTACGATTACACCATTTTTAGCACGGGCGCCATAGAGCGCGGTGGCTGATGCATCTTTTAGTATCTGCTGAGATTCTATATCATCCGGGTTAAGGCCTGCTATAGATGACGAAGTAAGTGTATTCGCATTTCCGGTAATGATATCATCTGCCGTAAGTGAATTAAGATCTTCCAGTATAACACCATCTACTACCATGAGTGGGCGTGTATCACCATTTATAGTCGTGTTTCCGCGAATGCGTATCTTCGGACTCGTACCAAATGTACCCGATACGTTATCAACGGTAACACCGGCNNACGCGGCCTTCCAGCATCTGGCTTGCATCCGTCATACCCGAGGTTCGTATATCCGACATTTTTACATTGACTGCCGAGCCGGTGAATAGTTTCTTCTCCACTTCCTGGAACCCGGTAATCACTACTTCTTCCAGCTCTGTCGTCTCTACATCCAGCGCTACATTAATTACGCTTCGCTGTCCTGCATATACTGTTTGCGGAACAAAACCTATGAATGAAAATTGTATTGAATCGTCCGGAGAATCGGTTTGAATCTGGAATGACCCGTCTATATCCGTAACGGTACCACGGGTGGTGTTCTTTATTCGTACACTCACGCCCGGCAGCTCCGTGCCGTCTTTCGCGGAAGTTACTTTTCCGGTAACCCTGATTCCCTGAGCCTGGGCCTGGAGTACAATAAATAAACACGGTAATAGCAGCAGTAAAAATCTTCCCATAAGCGAATTAGATACAGATTCTAAATTTAACCAATTATAGGTCATCTGCAAGTGACTCGTTACAGGAAGGGTATACTTCCGGAAATAAATTTTTTAACCGATTATGATTCGATAAAGCGCAGCATTTGCTGGCGCTGATTTTCATCCGGTAATTTTCCGAAGCCTGCACCCGCGTTGTCAGCCATGTGATGCGGCTTGGAGGTGCCCGGTATCACGCAAGTAACGGCAGGATGTGATACTATAAATTTCAGGAAGAATTGTCCCCAGCTGCTACAGTCAAATTCAGATGTCCACGCAGGAAGTGTTTTTCCTTTTACACGCTGAAACAAAGCGCCCTCTTCGAAAGGCTGATTGATAATCACCGCTATACCTTTTTCTTTCGCCAACGGAAATAAACGTTGCTCGGCTGTGCGGCTTAGCATGGAATAGTTTATCTGCAGAAAATCAACCGCATTGTTTTTCAGAATGTCTTCAATTTTAGAATAGGCACTTTCGGTATAGTGCGTAATGCCGAGATAACGAACGCGACCTTGTTCTTTCCAGTCGCGCAACGTTTTGAGATGTACCTGCCAGTCAACCAGGTTGTGAATTTGCATCAGGTCCAGTTGCTTGCGCTGCAAAAGATTGAACGAGCGATTCATCTGCGCTATACCTTCATCTTTACCGGTTGTCCAAACTTTGGTCGCTATAAATAATTTTGAATTGAGACTGAGTTCTGTTGAAAGATCACCTACTACTTTTTCAGATGATCCATACATAGGCGAGCTATCCACAACACTTCCGCCTTTATCAAGTAATGTCTTCAATACATCCTTTAGAGGTTCACGTTGTGTCGCATCATCACCGGCATCAAAAGTCTGCCATGTGCCGAGTCCTATAACGGGCAGCAGTTCACCGGAGGAAGGGATCTTTCTTTTCAGCATGGTTGCAGCAGGCATCGCAGCGATTGTTGCGGGCACTAAACTTAACGCTGACAGATGGTGAAGGCAAGTCCGGCGGTTCATGGGGAAATGTGTTGATGTGTTGGGGTGTTAATGTGTTGAGGTAGGAGAACAGTATAGGAAGTTAAGTATTTTAAGACAGATTATGCTAATTATGTTCGAACGTACAGGTAGTATGTACATGTGGAAAGTTGTATAGATCACCGGATTTTTCCGGTATAGGTATATTCTTGCCTGAGACCAAACGCAGTGCTGGTATAGCTGGTTGAAATAATTGAAGATCAGTTGATTATTACACTGCGTATAGCCCTCCCGTGGAATCGGATACGATGAAAATGAATTAGATGTTTAAACGCTTATCTGATAAATCCATATTCATTCAGATGATATTCTTACACAGGTAACGAAGAGCGGTTGAGTAACACATTTTGGGTTATTTAAAGTTACTTTCTTGCTTCAGAATGCTTAATGGTACATGTGTGCATTACGCGATGTATAACGCTATATATAGCGTCATTATTGTAAACACGTGAATCATGAGTAAAAAAGTAGTGCGGGGCTGTGATTTATTCATGAACCCTACACCCTTTAGCCTTAACCCTGTCAGTTGCATGATATTGTCTATACGAGGATTTTTTCGTACGCTAGGTGCAGTATGCCTTCATTGTACGCCTGTACTTTTGGCGTTTCTCCTTTCATTACCTTTTCATTCATCACATGCGCAGGCTGTAGAAAATACAGCAGCACAAACTACAGCACAAAAGCCTGAAGAGTATAGAAAGGCTGTAGAGACATTCTATAAACTCGATCAATCCAACAACTTCACCGAGTCGCTCGCATACGCGGATATGAACGTGTTGCCGATGGGTATAAAACAAACCCTCAGCAATATAGAAGTTACTATTGCCGTGAGTGATATGCGTTGGGAAACCAACTATAGCGAGCTTACGGTTTTTGCACGCATTAAAATTCCGCAGGATGACAAGCTGTTGTTCTTCGGGGCGCAGGGTATAAAACTATCGCACAACGGTGATATTATAGGCGATGCATCGCTCGTGTTGATGGGCGATATAGCTATACCTATAAATGGCAACAGCGCGGCACTTATACTGAAAGGTAGCTTTGATAAGAACAGCGGTCGCGCGAAAGAGCTTACCTATGTTTCTATTGATTGCCAGGGCTTCAAGGAAATGGGAATTACAGCCGATGTTGAATTTCCGGAAAGTCTGCTGGTGCCGGTAGATACATCTGGCCACGGTACGGCCGGACGCGTAAAGGGTTCTTTCAAAACTATTGTAAAAGACTGGAACGATATACTTGCATCCATATCACTTCCTCCCTTTGAAATTAAAGGGCTGGAAGGATTTATCTTCGTGTTGAACGAAGCTATATTTGATTTCAGCGATCTGCGCAACGACCCGGCTATTGCTTATCCGGAAGGATACGAAGCCAATTATATGATTCCCGGCAATCCTACGTTGTGGCGAGGTGTATTCGTACGAGACCTCAGCATTACACTCCCGAAACCTTTTCAGAAAAAAGATAAAACACGGCCATCGTTCGCAGCGCATAATATGCTGCTTGATAACAATGGTATAAGTGGTGTATTTGAGGCCACTGGTATTTTACCCATTGATAAAGGATCAGCTTCCGGCTGGCGTTTTTCTGTCGATGCATTTCGCATGGCACTCGAAGCGAACCAACTTACCGAAGCAGGTTTTTCAGGGATGATCGGTTTACCGGTATCCGAAAAATCAAATCTCGGTTACGATGCATTGATCACGATGGACAATGAGTATATGCTTCGTGTGAAGCCGCTCGGCAAAACCAAGTTCGATATATTTAANNTCTCCTTCCAATCCTGCTGATACCACCAGCGGTAAAAAGATTGCAGAGTTTAAAGGTATAGAGTTCAGAAGTCTTCACCTGAAAACAGAGTCACCAAAATTTACAGCCGAGTACTTTGGCTATAAAGGTGAGATCAAGATGATGAACTTCCCGATCTCGATCGACCGTATCGGTGTACGTATACTCGAAAAAGAAATAGCGCTCGGCATGGATATAAAACTCACGCTGAGTGATAACATGTTTACCGGCAGTACACGCCTGGAAGTGGTGGGTGAGTTGAAAGAATCCGGTACAGGAGAAGAGCGTTCGGAACAATGGAAGTATAAAAAACTTAACATCAGCAACATTGCTGTCAACGCTAAAATTGCCGAGACGTTCAGTCTCAAAGCACAGCTTACTATATTAAACGATGACCCTATCTATGGCGATGGCTATGCGGGTAGCATCGAGATGACCTTTGATAAAGTATTGAAGGGATTCAACGTGCAGGCCCGGGGTATGTTTGGTAGGAAAGATTTCCGCTACTGGTTTGTTGATGGTCGTGTAAAATTCGGACAAGGTATACCGGTGTTCCCTCCGCTGAACCTGAATGGTTTTGGTGGCGGTGTGTCCTATCGGATGAAACGCGATGGTGCTGACCTGCTTGCATCACCCACCGGCTGTAAATATGTTCCGGATGAAAATACAGGTATAGGTGTAAAAGCATCTGTACTCTTTAACGTAGCCAACGATGCTGCTATAAATGGCGAAGCATCTTTTGAAATTGCGTTTAGCCGTTCTGGTGGTCTCAACTTTATAGGATTCTATGGATTTGCCAAGTTTGTTGGTAAAATACCAGGTACTGAAAATATAGAGAAGTTTGTAGGCGACAAGATGAAGAAGGTTGCTGATCTCGAAAAGAAATTCGTGGACAACAACCCGGCTTTGGCCAAGACACTTGAGACATTAAAACAATACGAACCGAACAAAGCAGCGACCGCTGTATTTGAACCTTCGGAGAAACCAGGTGAAGCAGGCTTCTCCGCAGCGGTAGGTATACAATATGATTTTACGCAGAGTTCACTGCACGCAACGTTTGACCTATACGTCAATGCCGTAGGTGGTGTAATTCGCGGAACGGCTTCCGGGAATCGTGCCGGGTGGGCGGTGTTGCATATCGATCCGAAAGAATGGTATGTACACATGGGTACACCAACAGATCGCCTCGGGTTGAAGATGGGGATAGGCGGTATAAGTATTGAGACCGGTTCGTACCTGATGCTCGGTTCGCGTATACCCGGTTCGCCACCACCACCAAAAGAAGTAGCGGATATACTCGGTGTTGATATGGCCGAGCTAGACTATATGCGCGACCTCAACGCGCTGGGCGATGGACGTGGTTTTGCGTTTGGAGCAAGTCTCAAAGTAGCTACCGGTGATATAACATTCCTTATTCTCTACGCAAACTTCCAGGCTGGTATAGGTTTCGATATTATGTTGAAAGATTACCAGGACATGCAGTGTAAAGGACGTCCCGGCAAGATTGGTATGGATGGCTGGTATGCCAACGGACAAGCGTATGTATACCTGCAGGGTGAGCTTGGTGTGAAAGTAAATCTGTGGTTCCTCAAAACAAAAATACCAATCATCAAAGGTGCAGCGGCTGCGCTGATGCAGGCTAAACTTCCCAACCCGACTTTCGTGAAGGGATACCTCGGTGTTCAGTTTGATTTACTCGGAGGACTGGTGCGTGGTAAATGTCGCTTCAAGATGACCATTGGTGATGAGTGTGAACTGGTAGTACCGGGAAGCAGTCCGCTGGAGATGCGCATGATCAGCGACCTGACACCGAAGACAAACTCAAGCGATGTAGATGTATTTGCTGCACCACAAGCTGCGTTCACCATGCGTGTAGGGGTACCGTTTTCTGTAGAAGATGATCAGGGACCGAAGATGTACCGCATACACCTGAATGATTTTGTTGTACAGGAAGATGG
>DJFR01000219.1:18790-22581 GCA_002432545.1 Flammeovirgaceae bacterium UBA5867
CCCGATGTTATTCCGCTTACCAACGTAGAGCATGCATACCCCGTGGTAGATCAGAAATTCTTTTTACGCGATGAGTCCAGTGCAGGGTATATCCAGCTGAAACGCGGACAGAGCTACCTGTTCTCTACCGAGTATAAACACGAAGTACATATAACTTCGGCCAGCAACGATCGCAAGGTACTTGCCTTTACCTACGATGCCGGTCAGAACCGAATCAAATATACCTTGCCGGAACTTGACCTGCAGACGAACTATGGCTTTGACGTAGTAACGTTGAGCAATGCAGGCGGAGGCGAAGCTACTGCGGTTGAAAACACGGTGCAGGCTGTAAGCGATGAAGAGAACAATATAGAAGTGACCAACCGCCAGGCGGCTACTGTGATTCGTTCCGATGTAGGCAAGAGCTTGCTGAACTATACATTCGGTACAAGCCGCTTTGAGTCATTTGCTGAGAAAGTGAATAGTATCCAGAAAGGNNCCGTTCGAAGTGCTGGAAATGATTGGTACATCGTTCAGTGGTAACAAATCACTCGTTGATGCAAAGGCTGTTCTGAGTGATGCGTACTTTAAAGAAGATATCGATCCGATTATATATCGCAACTATCCGGTAGCGGGTATCAAACTCGATCGGGATGTTAACGTACTGGGTATGCCTCCGGTAAAATCTATACCGATCTCGGCAGCATACCTCACGGAAGTTGAGAGTGGTAATTTCTACGGACTCGCCCGTCAGCGATTCCCCTATATCTATAACCTGCCGCAGATATACCGCCAGGACTTCACCGACCTTCAGCAGAAGATCGTGAACCAGTTCCTCGGTACAGCACGTCAGGCAGACTATAACTATATCATCAACGGGTACTATCGTTTCATCCGCGAAGGTAATTATACCATCGAGTTGCAGTATACTTTGCCGGATGGCACGAAAGGAACCAGCACACGTTTCGACTACTATAATTTTATCAAATAGAACAATGCGTTACGTTATCACTATCATTTTTTGCGTAATCGCTTCATGGAGTGTACAGGCACAGGACACACTGAAAATTCGTGTACGCGCCAACATCAAGAAGGATATGATCCAGTTGCGCTGGGCTGTTAATTCGCCAATAGCCTGGAAGCAAAGCAACCGCTATGGATTCAGAGTGGAACGCTATACCGTAGTGCGTAATAATGTAGTGCTGCCCGTACCCGAAAGAGTCGTGCTTACACCACAGCCTTTAAAACCACAGCCACTCAACAACTGGCAAACGCTGGCTACTGCGAATAACTATGCCGCTGTTATTGCACAGGCACTTTACGGAGAAGAATTTCAATTGTCGGATGCAGACTCCAAAGGCGTATCGCGGTTGATAGCATTGGCGCAGGAACTGGAGCAACGTTATCTCGTCTCCTTGTATGCTGCTGACTTGTGTTATCCCGCAGCATTACTCGCAGGCTGGGGGCTTGATGATAAAACGGTAAAACCTGACGAGCGATATTTATACCGCGTCATATCTGCTATACCGGAGAAGACACTGAAAGTAGAAATGGGATCTGCGTATGTGAGTCTTAATGAGTATACCAGGCTTCCGCAACCGCAGGAACTCACCGCTATATTTGGCGACAAAAGTGTTTTACTCGCCTGGAACTATGGCTTGCTGAGTGATCTCTACAACTCATACTATATCGAGAAATCGAATGATGGCAAGGTGTTCAAGCGTATCACCGATATACCGCTCACCAACATGAACGCGAAAGACAACGTGAATGTACAGCGGATGTTTTATACCGATTCACTTTCAAACAATACATCAACGGTATATTACCGGTTGGTGGGTGTGACTGCTTTTAGTGAAGAAGGACCTGCATCGGAAGTTGTAAAAGGACAAGGGAAGAACAGGCTGATGTATGTGCCGCATATCAATCGTGCCGTGCCGGATGCTACCGGGAAACTGGAAGTTGAGTGGGAGTTTGATGAACGCGGTAACAGTCTCCTGAAAGGTTTTGAATTGCAACGTGCGGATAATGCCAAGGGACCATTCAAACCCGTGGTAAAAAATATAGCAGCCGACAAGCGTAAGATTACGTACGATTCGCTGCAGGCTTCCAATTATTTTGTGATTACTGCTATACCGCAGGAAGGTGAACCTGTTGAGTCATTCCCGGTGCTTATCCAACCTTCGGATACCGTTCCGCCTGCTATACCTGTTGGACTAAAAGGTGTTGTGGACAGCCTGGGCGTTGTACGACTTTCGTGGACTGCCAATAAAGAGAAAGATATACTTGGCTATCGCATCTATAGAGCACAAACAGCCGGAGAAGAATTGATCCCGTTGAACGATGTGGCCGTACGCACCAACAGCTTTACCGACACCGTAGAAGTACGAAACCTGAACAGCAATATATACTATGCCGTAACTGCATTGGATGGCCGGTATAACCAGTCAGACAAATCGCAGGCAGTAACGCTGGAGAAACCCGAGCTGGTCCCGCCTTCAACGCCCGTTATCACCAACTACAAGGCTACGGAAAAAGGCATTGTATTAACCTGGGTTACCGGGGGCGAAGAAAATATAGGTTCATTGAAGCTGTACAGGCAGGAGCGGGGAAGCACCGAGAATACCCTGATGAAAGCTTTCAGCGATGTTACCGTGACACAGTATATAGATTCAACGGTTCGATCGAACGCATACTATAAATATACACTTACCGTGGTGACCAAGCGTGGCTTGTCATCCGCACCATCGCCTGCTGTAACGATACAGGCGGCTGTAACGGCAGTGCGTAAGGGAGAGTTCTCCAGCTTTACCGCACGCTTTAACCGGAAGAACAAGCGCGTAGACCTGGTGTGGAAACACGATATACAAAATCTGAAGCAGCTGGAAATATACCGTAGCGAATTGGATAAAACGCCTTCACTATGGAAAGTAGTAAAAGGGTTTGAGACACAGGTATATGATGACAGCGCACAGCCCGAAGTACAATACGAATACCTGATACGAGCCGTACTGGAGAATGGAAAGAGCGGAGCAACGGCTAAAGCAATACTAAAAAGATAAGTACGATGTACAGTTTGGTAAAAGGACATGTTATGAGAAAGATAATTTTACTTTTAGTATGTATAGTTGCCTGCGTGACAGTATCTGCGCAGCAGTATGAGTATAGGCTGACCGCCCGGTTAATGTATAGTAATAACGATGTGGAGTGCGGAAGTCATTTTAGAATATTGCTTGTAACGAAGAGCGGAAAGGAAATCACCTGGTACCAACGCTTTAATATGGACGATGATGATTGGGTGGAGTTTGATAAGACGTTTTCTACGGATGCAAAAGATTCTGTTGTCTTAGTGAAGATTCACTCCGAACGTTTCACCGAAAGCCTGACGGATTGTGATTACCGCGATGGTGGCGATACGGAGATAAATATAGGCTCGTACTATCGTTATCCATGCGGAGGGTCAATCAATAGGACAGGAATTTTTCGTGGATACGATGGTCAGAGTTCATTGCAAGTGGACATTAAACCGCTTTCCGGTGTACATGCTACACAGATAAATGCTGCTGTTCAGGCCATGGCCGATATAGATGCTCTGAATATAAAAGTAGTGTTGAAGTATTCGAATAATACAACGGAAGAAATTGCCAACGTCAGTGCCCGCAGCGCATCAAACGGGGAGATTATAAACTTTAATGAGGCCATCATTAAATCCGGAAAGTATTTAAGAGTAACGCAGGCACTGGTAACAACATACTACAGAAGAAGTTTTTTTTTAGTTGTTAATCAGACAAAAACATTTGCGATAAATGATC
>DJFR01000219.1:22628-23952 GCA_002432545.1 Flammeovirgaceae bacterium UBA5867
CTTCCATCTACCAATGACATTACACTATCCATACCCGAAACGTACTATGGTTATCAATGGCGCTATATGATTGAGGGCGGTGGCTGGCAAAATTTGCCATCTGTGTTTGGTACCGGAAATAAAGTTGTTATATCCGGCAAGAAGTTGTTTGATGCACTTGGCGCAGATTATCACAATTACCTCTTTAAGCAAATTACGTTCAAGGCATTCTATACATGTACTCCTGCTTATGGTCGGGAAACAGCCCCTATATCATTACGTCACCTGCCATCGGCACCCGGTATAGTATCGACTGAGCCGATTATGGAGACGTGTTATAAGGATAACAATGCCAGACTCAAAATAACATTCGACCGTGCGCTATATGCAGGAGAAACCTATTCCGGTATAACATTCAACGAGTTAATATATATCTATATCAACGGTGAAACATTCCAGGCTTTCCCAAATCAGCTGGATGCCAGTCACAGTATAGAAATTGGAAACAGATCGCCAGCGGTTTATACTATATCCTTGCAAACGACATTCGGAGTGTTGGGGAATGGCTATTCCGATGGCGATAACCATAAGGATGAGGAAGAAATAAAAGAGCGTCCGCCCATTGTAAACTTCAACGCTATAAAAGCAGATGTACATTGCTTTGAAGGTGAAGATGGTAAAATCACCGTGACGGCACAGGGAGGAACGCAAAATTATACCGCGTATCTTCTTCAAAACAATAACTATATAGACACAATCAGCCTGAGCGAGACTGCCGGAAATAATTTTCTGAATCTGAAANNGTTATCGAAAATCCGGCAACTATAAATCAACCTGATCAGAAAGTTCTGTTAAGTACGGTTGAAAATATAGAGCCGCTTGGTTTTGGTTTGAAGAATGGTCATGTGACTGTTCGTGCCGAGAGTGGTACATATCCNNNNATGAAGAGTACGCTGTCCAATATAGGTAAAGGTAAATATCGCGTGGTAGCCAAAGACAATCAATATGCATTGGCCTTTCCGCAGACCGAAGTAAATATCCGCGGTTGTTACGATACGCTCACAATCTTTGTAGAAGAACCACCGCTGCTGGAAGTTGCGCTCGCACAACAGCATTATGTTTCATGCTATGGCTATACCGATGGCGAAGTGGTAGCACATGCCAAGGGAGGAAGACCGTATCTCGCAGGGCATACGTATGAACCGTATCAATACGAATGGTTTGTCGTTGATAATGTTGGAGGCATCACAGCTTTTGGAGAATCGGACAGCACCGCGCTTCAACGTCCGTCAGCACTATACCGCGTAAAGATTACAGACCGGAATGGAATTATAGCATGGTCACC
>DJFR01000111.1:0-10301 GCA_002432545.1 Flammeovirgaceae bacterium UBA5867
GATTTTATAGCGAATGTCTGCATCGTAATAGTTCAGACCTTTGAAGCTTTCTGTTTTACCGGCAAACGGAGATTCTTTGGATGTGCGCATGAAATGATCTTTCTCTTCGCGCTCTTTCCTGATTTCTTCAATGTAGGCAGACTGGTCTTCGCTTCCTAAAAACGAATAGAGCAGACTAACAATAACAACTGTAACAATGACGATGATAAATATACTTTGCTTCTTCATGGAGTAGGAGAGTTCTTCGTAAGGGTTAGGCGTTGCCGGTTGTCGTACGCGAGTATCGAATCGCGATGCGCTTTATACATATTCAGAAATACAGGTATACCGGTGTCGGCAACTATACCGGGGCCGTTAGACAGCAGGCATATAGCAATGTGATCTTTCATATTTACCGCCACTTCACTGCGAAAACCGTTTACATAGCCGCCATGGTATACCAGCGTATCGTCTGGGTAATATAGTATACGCCAGCCGAGGCCATAGTATGAACCGCTTACATGGTTTGTTCTTCCGTAATTTCTGTTTTTAGAGGGAGCTTTTATCTGAGGTGTGAAGAGTTGCTGAAGTGTTTCTTTTGTAATTACATCTTCACGATTTCCGAGTAGCGCTATCATCCAGTGAGCCATGTCGGTTATACTGGCATTGACACCACCCGCAGGTGCTACATTATAGTATGTATTGTTGATGGAAGCTTCACGCCACTGGCCGCGTCTCATCAGGTGCGGTCGCGCAATGTTGCCGTTGGTTATAAGACTGGTATAGTCCATGGATGCAGTAGCCATATTCAACGGAGTGAATACGCGCTCTTTCATTAGTGCATCGTATGTTTTATGGGTAGCAGCGTTGATCACTTCACCGATAACGCTATAGGCTACATTCTGATAGCTATACTGTGTGCCCGGTGCATTGGGAACATTCACATCTTTTACTTTTTCAAGAAGTGATGGTAAGTCAATGCCTTCTTCAACCAAGTTGGTGTAGGTGTGATAGGGTAAACCTGTTGTATGCGACAGCACATGACGAAGTGTAAGATGCTTTGTATACTCAGGCGACTTGAGCGCGAAGGAGGGTACATATTTAATAACCGGATCATCCCATCGTAAAGTACTATCAGCGACTAACGTTCCCGTAAGGAATGCTGCAAAACATTTTGATACGGATGCTATACGAAATACAGTATTGACATCTATAGAATCTGTCTTACCTGCAGACTTTACACCAAAACCTTTTATATAGATGATCGATGAATCTTTAACGATAGCAATAGCAGCTCCTGGTATACCCGATACATTCAGAAGCGTTTGAATCTCTCGCTCATAGTCACTCATGAAACTGGCAAACACCGGGTTAACGTATGGCTTTACCGTTGGCGGAACTGGTGCAGGTACCGGCTCATGTGTTTCTTCATTCTCTTTCCACACTTGTGCCAACAGCAAGGGCAAAGTAATGATCAGTAATACGATGAGGAGAGAGCGTTTCTTTTTCATCTTAACAGGTTCAAACTTAGAAACAAGTAAGGAAACGTAAAAACTATGCCCTCACTTATACTCCGCAGTTACTACACGGACTAAGTTATTCAATGTTAAAAACGAAAAATTATTGTGAGCGATCTGTCAAAGCAATCCTTCATCAGCAAAGCTGAAGTATCGATCCTCAGCAATGATCAGATGATCAAGGATTTGGATATCGAGCAGTCGGGCNNCCTTCTTTTAATTTTCTCGTCAGGTCAAGATCGGCAACACTGGCATCGAGATTTCCGGATGGATGATTGTGTGCCAGTATAATGCCGCAGGCCAACTCATCGAGTGCGAGTTTGAAAATAATTTTCGGATCAGCCACCGTTCCCGATACTCCTCCCAAACTTATCTTCTGTTTTTTTACAACACGATTGCCGCGGTTGAGTAGCATAATCCAGAACTCTTCGTGTGGTATATCGGTAAGATCAGACTTTAACACATCGAACGCAAGCTTGGAGGAAGTGATAGCTGGTTTATCGGCATCGCTGCTTTTTCGTCTTCGCCCAAGTTCAAGCGCTGCTATAATGGTGATTGCTTTTGCTTCGCCAACACCTTTTATCTTCATCAGATCTTTTACTGTAAGTTGTGCAAGACGGTTAATGTTGTTATCGGCACAAAGTAAAATTCGTTTGGCGAGATCAACAGCACTCATCGTAGCAGTGCCTGTGCCAAGCAGAATAGCAATAAGCTCTGCATCGGAAAGTGATGCTCTGCCTTTAAGAATTAATTTTTCACGGGGACGGTCTTCGGGCGACCAGCTCTTGATACCAAGAGTTTTCTCTTCCAGAATTTGCATACTATACAACGGTTTCGCACGAAGATATAAAAATGTTTGAACCTTGAAATCACAACGCAGGTGCTCAGCAAACATTTTTAATATATAGCGGCATGCTATAGGTACAAAAAGTAAAACCCCGCTTGGGTAAGCGGGGTCTCTTATAGTTTAGACCGTTAAGAACGTGAGTTCTTAAGCGAGTTTGTTAACTAGCTTGGTAAGCTTAGACTTCTGGTTAGCAGCTTTTTTCCAGTGAATGATATTCTTCTTAGCAAGTTTATCGATCATGGAAGAAACTTCTTTCAAAAGACCTAAAGCTTCAGTCTTCGCAGTTGCAGACTTCAGTCTTTTGATAAATGAACGCGTAGTCTTGTGCTGGTAGCGGTTTCTTACACGCTTAATTTCATTCGCACGGATTCTTTTTTCTGCTGACTTATGGTTTGCCATAGTTCGTTTTCAAATAAGGACTGCAAAGGTAAGGGCTTTTGCCGAATTTGCAATGCCTGTGTTCAATCAATTCTTTAATCTCCCCATATAAAGCAGGTTTGTATTCGGGTCGAGTTCGATTTTCGCAGGTTTTCGGCCAATTTTGATGGTGAATTTATTTGATTTTTTATCAAGCCGAACGGTCTCAACATGCAGCAGAGTCTGGTTCGCATCATAAAATCCTATTTCCAGCGGTACGTTGAAGGCATCGCCCGGTTGTGTCTGATCAACCGTAATTTCTAAAGCCTGGCTCTTCGAATCGTAAGCCCAGCTCCATTCCAATACCGGATGGCCGGGTTTGTAAAGCCATTGAGTAAAGAAAACGTCAAGCGATTTTCCGGAAGCCTCTTGCATTACCTGCTTGAAATTTTCAGTGGAGGCATTGCTGTTCTTGTATATTCTATAATAATCACGCAGACCTCTCCAGAAAGCTTCATCACCAATTTCTGCGCGAAGCATGTGCAAAACCCAGCTCCCTTTTTGATATGAGTTGATACTCAGAATTTGAAGCAGATCATCGGGTAATGTTGGAAACACAACGGGCAGTTTCGTTTGCTGATAAAATTCGATCACCCGCTGGCGGTCATCGCGAAGCTCTTCGGTCATGCGATCGCGCCCGTAAGTAAACTCCATATATAGATGTGTCAGATAAGAAGCGAAGCCCTCGCTCAGCCATACGTGATGCCAGTCTGTTTCAGATGCTGAGTTGCCAAACCATTGATGTGCTATTTCATGCGCTACCAGTGATTCAATTTTGTTTGCGTTGCCTTCAGCGTCAGGTCCTATAGCAACTGAGTTTTCGGAGTAAAATATGTTGCTGGCATTTTCCATTCCGCCATAGCGCGTTTTGGATTGAACGTTGGCAAGTTTCGTATAGGAATACGGGCCTATATGTGCATGGAAGAAATCAAGAATACGTGGTGCATATTTATAGGAGTCGAAACCCTCTTCGCGATTTTGAGGATATACCCAGCTTGTTACTTCAAAACCATGTATTATACCACTCTGCTGTATAGCGAAACGTGCTGCGCCAATCACCATTACTTTGGTAGCAAGTTCTGTTTCTTCATGCCAGTGTGTTAATTTTTTCCGGTTGCCTAAGTAACTTTCCTCAATCTTGACACCGTTGCCGATCACTTCATATTTAGGCGGAGCGGTAACTATAAAATCAACAGCAGCTTTATCGTACGGATGATCGATGGTAGGAAGCCAATGATGTGCACGGTCGGGCCAGTTATCGCCAAAGAAAGTACGATCGCCATATTTATTCTTCGAAATGATGAGGCCATCGCGCGGTATACCTTTATAGGTTACGATAACATTTATAGTGGCAGACGGTTTTGAAGGCGCTGCCAGTATAATTTTAAGACGGTCGTTTTGATGCACGAATTTTACCGGGTTATTTTCAATAGCAACCGTTGCTACTTCCATCCCAGCTCCTTTTGCATCTTTATTTACAAGGTCGAGTTCAAAGTCATTTACTTGTTTTTTGAAGAAGATTGTTATAGTGGCTCTTCCTTCAATAACATCAATCGAATCGTGTAGCGTTAGTTCAAAGCTATATTTCCGGATGTCTATGTTTTCGTTTTTCGGGTAATCCTTACCATAGAGGTTTACGGCAACGAGTAAAATGATAAACAGGGTGGAGGTGAGGTTTTTCATTGCAATGTATATTTTGTGTAACTTGGCCATGCAAGTATAATTCTTATCCGTTGTATGTTAAAGTTGTCGGCTATTTATCGCTATAGCAAGCGTGTTATTTTTATCGGTATAATTTTCCTGTTTGGCGGTTGGGGATTTTTTGGGCATCAACGTATAAATCGGTTGGCAGTATTTGCGTTGCCACCTGAAATGATCGGGTTCTATAAAAAAAATATAGGCTATATAACGGAAACCTCTGTTAATCCCGATAGAAGAAGGTTCATAGTAGTAGATGAAGCACCCCGACATTATATAGACCTGGACCACTATGGCGACAGTGCCATCTATACATTACCACGCTACTGGAACGATGCTGTGGCTAAACTCACGGAAGATACCCTGAAAGCATATGGTATATTACCCTGGCACATCAATCGCATGTATTACCGGTTGAAAGATGCTTTTCTGATTCGCGATCCTGATATAATTCTGAAAGTATCCGCTGAAATCGGCCATTATATAGGTGATGCACATGTACCCTTGCATACAACCGAAAACTATAACGGTCAGCTTACCGGGCAGGAAGGTATACATGCTTTTTGGGAATCGCGTTTGCCGGAGTTATTCTCCGATGAATATAATTTCTTTACTGGTAAAGCTGCCTATATATCCAATCCTCAACTGGCAGCGTGGAAAGCTATAGAAGAGTCGCACCTGGCGGTAGATACTGTTTTGAGGGAAGAGAAGAGGCTGGCAGCTTCTTTAGTTGACTATAAATATTCATTTGAAACGAAAGGCCGTCAAACAGTTAAAGTATATTCAAAAGAATATTCAGACGCCTATCACAAGTTATTACATGGTATGGTAGAACGAAGAATGCGCGCAGCTATAAAACTTACTGCCGATATGTGGTATACCGCCTGGGTTGATGCAGGCCAGCCCGATTTAAATGAATTACTTTTTTATAAACCTTCGGAAGAAGAATTAAAGCTCAGAAGAAAAGAACTGGATGTAATTAAAAAAGCAGACCCTGCTATAAAGACCCGGGCACATGAAATATAGTATCTGCTATCGGTCGAGTAACTCTTTTACAATAGCACTCCACTCGTCCTTTAAAGTTGATGATGGCATTTTACGATTCGCGCGACTATACCAATAGGACGCATTGCCAAGATCGCCTTCTACTCTGTGCAGGTAAGCATGGATCCAGGAACCATCGTTACTGTGAACATCCTGTGCAATGTTGTGTGCAGATTCCCAATCTCCTTTCCCTTCAAACCAGAGTGCTTTCAGAAGATCGCTAACGGCAGGAGGGCTGGCTTGTGTGAGGGAATTCTTAAAATCTTCGAATGTCATGGCGTAAATTTTAGGGAGCAAACTAAAGCAAAAACATTAAAGTATAAAGTAAAAAGCTTTGCGTGGAAGTTATCAAAATAAAAAAGCAGAAAGTAAGAGCGACCAGCGCTATACCTTCTGCCTGTATGTTTAGGGTTAGATAAGTTATTTCCCTTCGGTAAGTTCTTTGATCTTATTCAGATTGTGATCAAAGGCCTTGTTCATTTCGCTTTCAAACATAGTGGCACCCATCCAGCGCATAAATGGATTCATTCCGAATTCAGTAGTAAAGCCCATGGTAACTTTGGTGCTGTCGTTAACCGGTTCAAATGTGTACCAGCACTTCGCTGTACCCTGTTCCATAAAGTCAAGATCAGCTTTGATAACAGAAGAAGGATTGCTTTCGGTAATGGTTAATTTACCTTGTCCCATATCTTCACTTGTCCAGCTATACCATGCGCCTGTACCTGCCTGCTGATCGCCATAGGTTAATTTTGTAGTGGGATCCAATGCATACCAGTATGACCACTTCTCCCAATTCTTAAGATTATTAACCTGTTCGAAGGTTGCTTCCGGTGAAGCGTGAATCGTTAAACTTCTGGTGACTTCAATTCTGGATGGAAGAAAAAATCCAACAATGATCAACAGTATTATAATACCCAAAAGGCCGAGTAATATCTTCTTCATGATTTTATAGGTTTAGCGAAGTAAAGGTAGTTCAAAATATCCAATGAAAACGTTTGCAATTATCATAAAAAATCGGAAAATTTATATATACCTAATAATGCATCATATATGAGTTTCCTATCTAACCCTGATCGCATTCCTGAAAAATATGGATTGCGGATTGCTGCCGGTCTGATTTTATACTTCATTATAATGAAAGCTGCCGGGCTTGGTCATCACGTTGAATTACGTTTACTGAACCTTGTCATTCTAACGACAGGGGTATACGCTGCTCTTAAGAAATTTAAAGAGACTCATACCGAGCGTCTCAACTACTTCAGAGGTTTAATAACCGGTGTTGAAACAGCTGGAGTAGGGTCGCTGTTCTTTGGTATATTTCTTTTCTTTTATATGAAGATCGATGCAGGCATGATGCAGGCTATCGTTGAGAAAGAACCTATGGGTCGCTACCTCAATGCATACATGACTGCCTTCATTGTTGTGCTGGAAGGATTCTTCTCGGGCTTATTGGTAACATTCGTTTTACTCAACTGGGTACACACCGATGAAGTAAATCAACCCGTGGGTAAATCGAGTTAGCGTGTAGGATGTTCCTCATCGCTTCTGTAGACTTATAAACTCTTGCCGGGCATAATATTTTCAGATAGCATATAAATAATCCTTTTTATATGAATATCTGGAACAGATCAACCCGTATCCCGGAGATATATGGTACGCTCATAGCTCTCGGATTGATCGTATACTTTTTTGTAATGTATGCGATAGGTTTATTGCAGGTGATTGAGTTACGATTACTCAACCTGCTGATTATGCTGGCAGGGGTATATTTCGCCATGAAACAATTTGCCCGTACACACGATGGGCACCTGAATTATTTTAGGGGACTTGCCATTGGCGTTGCAACGTCTGCTATAGGGTCTTCAACCTTTGCGCTTTTTCTGTTTGTGTTTTTGCGTTTCAATAATGACCTGATGCAGTATATAATTGAACACGAACCGATGGGGCCGTACCTGAATGCTTACATAGCTTCATTTATGGTGCTGCTGGAGGGTATATTCTCTGGCCTCTTTATAACTTTCGTGTTGTTGAACTGGGTGCGCAGCGACCAGGTGAATGAACCTGTAGGGACATCATCATAAAACTATATATATAATTCAGTATGAAAGTACCTGAAGGGCATCAGACGGTGATGCCCTATATTATTGTAGACGGTGCCGAAAAATTTATCGCTTTTCTGAAACGTGTTTTCGGTGCTAAAGAAAGATTTGTTGCCCATCAACCTGACGATGGCAGCATCATGCACGCAGAGTATATTGTTGGTGCTTCTACCATTATGCTGGCAAACGCAACGGCTACATACAAAGCGTGTCCTGCAGGACTTTTCATCTATGTGGATAATACCGATGATACTTTTCAGAAAGCATTGAAAGCCGGGGCTACTGCCATTGATCAGCCTAATAACAAAGACTATGGCAGAACGGCCGGCTTTCGCGATGAGTTCGGCAATACGTGGTGGATTGCCACTCCGCTATAGTCATTTTAATTCCAGCTCAACAATCGTATCAACATCATCGAGTTTTGCTTTCGGTATCTTCAGTGTGATACCAAAATCATTTTCGATAAACTTGACAACACTTTTATCTTTAAAGAGTTTCGCTGATTTTATTTTCTTTCCCCACGATGGAACAACCAGCGATTCATCCTGCCAGTCGAGAATATGTATATATACTTTATTTCCTTTCTGAGTAGTTACACCCCAGTCGCGTGCTGTTAATGGTCCGCCTCGTGTTCCGTAAATTGTTTCACCATTCGCTGTTAGCCATTCACCCATCTCTTTTAATCTTTCGATATGCTCTGTCTGAATTTTACCATTCGGCATCGGACCAACATTCAATAAAAAATTGGCGCCATAACCGGATGCTTTTACCAGGTATTGAATTAACTCCTTGCGACTTTTATGACTTTGATCTTTCAGGTTAAAGCCCCACGATTGGTTGATTGTCTCACAAGTCTCTTTCGGGAGGTCACCAACTTTTTGTCCAGGTGAGAAGCCTGTCGTGTTATGGCCTGGCAGATCTTTTTCGAACATCTGAAAATCTTCGCCATCAAAGGGCGCAACGTGGTGGTTACTGCCTACCAGTGCACCGGGTTGAAGTTTATGAATGAGTGAATATGTTTTGTTCAAACGCCAGTCAGCATCCTTCTTGTCCCACATGCCATCGAACCATATACCCGCTATCTCTCCATAGTTAGTTAACAACTCCGTTAGCTGGGCATCCATATAGTCAAGGTATTTATACCAGTCGCCATTTTCAGGTCGGCCTGTCCAATTGCCACCTGTGTTACCTCGTGGGAAGTAATCCGGATGGTGCCAGTCGAGTTGAGAGTGATAGAAAAAAAGTTTGATGCCTTCTTTGTGACATTCATCCGCCAGCATCTTCAGTACATCTTTACCGTAAGGAGTTCGTTTTACAATATTGTAGTCTGATACTTTGCTATCCCACATGGCAAACCCATCGTGATGTTTACTGGTGATCGCTATATATTTCATACCGGCTGCCTTCGCCATTTGCACCCAGGCTTTCGCATCAAAGTCTGTTGGATTAAAGAAGGCCGGAATTTTTTCGTAGGCTTTGATTGGTATCTGTTGCTGGTTCATCACCCATTCACCATCGCCTAATACGCTATATACACCCCAGTGGATAAATAGCCCGAACCTGGCATCCTGAAACCACTCGCGGTTCTTTTTATTTTCCGGTGCCGGTTCATATTTGCCTTGTGTATACGCCACCGTTGTGATCATCACAAAAAGAATGACTGTCTTGTAAAATGGGTTGGTTCGCTTCATAGAGTTTTGGTTAAATTGCACGCGTAGGCCTGAATAGGGCAGGTGAAAGTAATAAATACACTATGAGATACAAAAGCATCAACAAAGAACTCTTTGAAACGAACCGGAAAAATTTAGCGAAGGAGTTGAAGTCAAACTCACTGGTTGTAGTAAATGCGAACGACATTATGCCAACGAACTCCGATGGCACAATGCGTTTCAGACAGAATAGTGATCTGTTCTATCTCACAGGTGTTGATCAGGAGGAAACGATCCTGGTGATCTGTCCTGATTTTCCGGATAAGAAATACCGGGAGATACTTTTTGTACGAGAAACCAGTGAACTTATATCGGTGTGGGAAGGCCATAAGCTTACCAAGGAAGAAGCGCGCGAGCAAACCGGTATTGAAACTATAATCTGGGTTTCTGACTTTACGAAGATCTTCAACATGCTGATGGTAATGGGTGATGTAGAACATGTATACCTCAATACCAACGATCATTATCGAGCAGATGTAGCGGTTGAATCGCGCGAGGCCCGCTTCGTAAAATGGTGTCTTGAGAAATATCCGTTGCATCGTTATGAAAGGCTGGCACCGATCATGCATCGTCTTCGGAGTATAAAATCAAAATATGAAATTGATCAGTTACAGCGTGCGTGTGATATAACGGAGAAAGCATTCAGACGTGTGCTAAAGTTTGTGAAGCCCGGTGTGATTGAATATGAAATTGAAGCTGAGTTTGCGCACGAGTTTTTACGCAACGGATCGAGAGGTTTTGCGTACGAGCCAATCATCGCTTCGGGGGCCAACTCTTGTGTGTTACACTATATCGAGAACAATAAGCCTTGTAAAGATGGCGATGTGCTATTGCTGGACGTAGGAGCGGAGTATGCCAACTACAACGCTGACCTTACACGCACTATCCCGGTAAACGGAAAATTTACGCAGCGTCAGAAAGACGTATATAATGCCGTGCTACGCGTGCAACGTGAAGCGTTTAAGATGTTAAGACCGGGTGAAAAATATTA
>DJFR01000111.1:10347-12995 GCA_002432545.1 Flammeovirgaceae bacterium UBA5867
TTTATTCATGAAGTATTTTATGCATGGCACCGGCCACCAGCTCGGGTTGGATGTACACGATGTAGGCAGCATGTATCATAAAATGCAGGTTGGGCAGGTGTGGACTGTTGAACCTGGTATATATATACGTGAGGAGGGTTTCGGTATACGTATTGAAAACAATGTGGTGATTGAAAAGAACGGTGTACATGACCTGATGAAACATATTCCTGTAGAGGCAGAAGAGATTGAAGAAATCATGAACAGTTAAGATATATATACCATGGAGAGAGTAAATAAACGTTATGCTACATTGGTGTTACTGATGTTAATGGTGTCAGTAGTGGCGGCACAGGAATTCTGGATGCAACCGCTGAAGTTTGTTTACTCTCTTGGAGAAAAAGCGAAGATAAACTTTGTTACCGGTGAGAATTTAATTGGCGAACCGGTAGAACTGAAGAAAGCTCAAATTGAAAAGTTTGAGCATCATCGGTTAGTGGGAGTATCTGATCTGAAGCCTACGGTTATGGAGGGTAAAAAAGATCATCTCGATCTTGAATTGAAAGAAGAGGGTACACATGCGCTGGCCATGCAAAGCACCTTTACTTTTGTTGAATCGGAAGCCGAAAAATTTAATACATACCTGAAAGAAAATGGTCTTGATGATGCGTATGCAGCACGTGAAAAAGCTGGTGCGTTAAGTAAACCCGGCAAAGAATCAAGTGCAAAATATACCAAGCTATTGTTGCAGGTGGGTGCTAAAAAAGATGATGGCTATAAAATGGCCATTGGTTTCCCGATAGAGATTGTGCCTGAACAAAATCCATATTCGCTTAAGCTGGGAGATAACATTCGCTTCAAAATTCTATGGAATAAAAAGCCGTTGTTTGGTGCACGCGTTAAAGTGTGGAATCGTAAAGAAGGACTTACCACATTACAGAATATATATACCGAACAAAACGGCACCATGGAAACACGCATTAGCAGCAAAGGCTTGTGGCTGGTGCAGGTAATATATATGGTTCCATCGAAAGACGGGCAGGCCGACTGGAGAAGTTATTGTGGCAGTTTGGTGTTTGGTGTAGAATAGAACGTATGCAGGAAAGTATACATAGCGACAAAGCCCCCGAACCTGTAGGTGCATACCCGCATGCGAAGAAAGTAGGCAGCCTGCTTTTTCTTTCTGGTGTAGGGCCTCGCAAGAAGGGATCGAAAGATATACCAGGTGTTACACTTGATGCTGCCGGAAATATAATTGACTATAACATTGAAGAACAATGCCATGCAGTCTTCGAGAATGTCAGGTTGATATTGGAGTCGTCAGGGGCGCGCTGGGAGAACCTGGTAGATATAACGGTGTTTCTAACCAATATGAAAAAGGATTTCCCCGTCTTTAATAAAATATACGCTTCGTACTTCAAAGAGAATCAACCGTGTCGTACAACGGTGGAGGTAAACGCATTGCCTACCCCCATCGCTATTGAGTTAAAATGTATCGCTACCGTAGATTGATTACGGTTTATATACTATACCTTCCTTCATTACAAAACTTACTTTCTCCATCGTCTTGATGTTCTTCAACGGGTTTTCATCGGTGGCCACTATATCTGCAAACTTGCCGGCTTCCAGTGTTCCGATCTTGTCCGCTATGCCTAATATACCGGCACATACTATAGTAGCAGATTTTATGGCTTCCATCACCGGCATGCCGGCCTCCACCATATAGGTAAATTCCTTGCCGTTGTCGCCATGCGGAAACACACCAGCATCGGTACCAAAGGCAATTTTTACTCCACGCTTGTATGCCTTGCTAAATGTTTGCTGTATTTGCGGGCCAATCTCCAGTGCTTTAGGCACTACCAGCGGATGATAATATCCTGGAACCTTCGCCTGTTCGGCAACAAATTTACCGGCAGATATAGTGGGTACGAAGTAAGTGCCCTTTTGTATCATCAGGTCCATAATCTCGTCTGTCATTTTTGTGCCGTGCTCGATCGTTGTTATGCCAGCCAGTACGGCACGTTTCATACCTTCAGCTCCATGTGCGTGCGCAGCGGTATGCATGTTATAGTCTTTTGCAGTTTCAATTATAGCTTTCAACTCTTCATCGGTAAACTGTGGGTTGCTGCCATCTTTAGCAATACTCAATACGCCACCTGTTGCTGTGATCTTAATCATGTCAGAACCATCTTTATAGCGTTGTCTCACGGCTTGCCTTGCATCCTCAACACCATTTACAACGCCTTCTTTTGGTCCGGGGTCGCCCATCAGATCTTTACGATAGCCATTGGTAGGATCAGCATGTCCTCCGGTAGTTGCTATAGATTTACCGGCAGTAAAAATTCTCGGGCCTACAACTAATCCCTGGTTGATCGCATTGCGCAACGCTATATTTACTCCTGAACCCCCGAGGTCGCGTACGGTAGTGAATCCTGCAAGTAAAGTTTTCTTTGCAAATACGGTTGAGCGGAATGCTATATCTGCATCATTCAACGTAAAGCGTTGCAGGTTCTGATCTTTGTTGGTCTCACCCTCCAAATGTACATGCATGTCAACAAGCCCAGGAAGAACTGTTTTCTTGCTGAGGTCAATCAGCTTATCGGTACTACCAGGTTTGGTGAAACCCTTTTCTATCGAAACGATTTTATTCCCCTCTACAACGATCGTCA
>DJFR01000111.1:13117-28353 GCA_002432545.1 Flammeovirgaceae bacterium UBA5867
ACGGCAATTTTTGAACAGAACATCATCTCTTCTTTATACATGCGCTCATCAATCTTCATCAACTGCACCAGACTAACTATATAATTGAACTTTTGATCGCCCGTAAGGTTATCAGGTATAAGAAGCTTGTGTTGCTGATCGAAGAGCGGTTTGATTTCGTCCGGGTAAAAACCGTTGGCCCTGCCAATGTTGATAATATAGTATTGTTCGCGTTCGGCAACCTTGCCATCGATCTGCGCCAGACTGATCAGTAATTTCATTTGATTGAGTACGGCCATTGGGGGGAATAATGGTTAATGAAAAATATGATATTTAGTATGCATGATACACCGGTATAATGCACGCGCTAAATAAAACATTCTTAAACTTAATATAAATACCAATACCTTTATAGGCAATGAATTTTCTTGCACATCTTTATTTGTCTGGTGGCGACCCTGAAGTTATGGTAGGTAATTTCATAGGCGATTTTGTAAAAGGGAGAAACCTGTTGCAGCAATTCAGTGCACCGATTGTGAAAGGTATTGAGCTCCATCGTTCGATAGATGAGTTCACTGATAAGCATGCTGTGGTGAAGCAGAGTAAAGACAGACTCCGTTCAACCTATCGCCATTATGCCGGTGTTATTGTAGATGTTTTCTATGATCACTACCTGGCTAAATATTGGGATCATTATCACGATCAATTACTTCCCGATTATGCCGAGCATGCCTATGCAACCATTGAAGGACATGACTCCATGTTGCCGGAAGGTGTAAAGCGTATGTTGCCCTATATGATCCGCGGTAACTGGCTGGTACATTATGCGCGTGTGGAGGGTATTCACCGTGCGTTGACAGGTATGGCGCGGAGAACTCCGTATGAGTCGCGAATGGATGAAGCTGCGATGGACTTGCAGAAATACTATGATGAATTTAAGGCCGAGTTCGAAGTATTCTTTCCGGAACTTAAGCTGCATGCTGAGAATTTTTTGAAGAGTTACTGATTGATGCCGTATACCCTTGTTATTTTTGCGCCTTTAATTCAAAACGATTATGCATAACGATCCGGAACTTAGTGGTAAATATCTGGGAACTATTTCGCAGGACTTTGTAAGAGTTGCTGATGCTTTGCGCGAAGCTTCTTACCAGATACGCAAAGCCGGTTTTGATTACCCGATCTTTCCGATCTGCAAGGAAGCACAACCTATTGGACAATTACTTTTTGACCAGATACAGAATGGCACTGACTGGAATTACTTTGCATCGTTCCTCGATGAGTTTCTGCAGCGCGGCATTGTTGAAAAAGATAAAGTTGAATCCTTTCAGGAAGCCTATAGAAATCCGGATGAATTCTGTTGCCTGTTTGTAGTAGACAAAGAATTTACCAACTTCTTATTTATACCCTACCCGGAAGATTAAACCTGCCGGTTGCTGGTAAAGTGGTTCCAGCCCTGTGCACGCAACGGTACCACTGTACCTTGTTTACTGATCATTATATTCTGATCTTTCTTGTCGTGCATATACCCGATGCTGTGGATATCAGGATGGTTCTTTATTTTTTCGAAATCGTTCTGATCAATCGTGAAAAGTAATTCATAGTCTTCACCACCATTCAATGCGCACGTGATAGGATCGAGTTTAAATTCGATTGCTGTCTCAAACGTAAGTTGATCAATCGGTACTTTATCTTCGAAGATGCGTATACCGGCACCGGAGTTTTTAACGATGTGAAAAAGTTCGGAAGCAAGACCATCCGATACATCGATCATGGAAGTCGGTTTCACGCCACTCTCTTCAAGATCATATACTATTTCTGTACGCGCCTCCGGTTTTAACTGGCGACTTACCAGGTATTCAAATTTTTCAAGATCGGGTTGCATGCTTGGGTCAGCTTCGTATACTTCTTTCTCGCGCACCAATACCTGTAACCCCATAAAGGCAGCGCCCAGATCGCCCGTTACACAAATTATATCATTCGGCTTTGCACCACTTCTATATACTACCTTATCTTTTTTAGCACGTCCTGTAACGCTGATCGAAATTACCAAACCGGAAACAGAAGAAGTTGTATCGCCACCCACCAGGTCAACTTTATAATTATCGCATGCTGCTTTTATACCTTGATAGAGTGCATCAATCGCTTCAACTGAAAAACGATTGGTGAGTGCAAGACTTACCGTGATCTGTTCAGCTTTGCCATTCATCGCAGCTATATCCGATACATTTACAGCCACGGCTTTATACCCTAAATGTTGCAGCGGCATATAGGCCAGGTCGAAGTGAATGCCCTCTACCAGCATATCGGTTGAGATCAGCAGGTAATCATCACCTGCATCAATTACGGCTGCGTCATCACCAATGCCTTTAACAGATGATCTGTTTTGAAGTGTAAAATTTTTACTGATGCGATCAATGAGACCGAACTCACCAAGCTGACTTATTTCTGATCTTGTTTCACTCATACTTTTTAATAGAAAGAAAATACCTTCAGCACGTTCTTTCGTGCTGCAAAAGTAAGATTATGGCTGAATATCAAGAGCTGCTGTTGCAACTATCGCATCGATTCCCGAAAGAGAAATGAAAATTTATTTTGTTGAAGTGTCTTTGATCTCCTCGCAGAGCTCTACTAAGACGCCTTGGGTGGATTTCGGGTGGAGGAAGCAAATGCGTTTATTATCGGCACCTCTTTTAGGAACCGGGTTGATAAGTTCGAAACCTTTGGCTTGGTAGTCTTTAATTCCGTCTTCTATGCTCTTTACTTCAAACGCCAGGTGATGAATTCCTTCCCCGCGTTTTTCAATAAATTTTGCAATAGGTGAATCTTCGCGCGTTGCTTCCAGCAATTCGATTTTTACCCCTGAAAGTTCGAAGAAAGAAGTGCGCACCCCTTCGGAAGCGACCTCTTCGATCTTGTAATGCTCGCGCCCCAGCAAGGCAGCAAATAATTTGTTGGCCTGTTCAATGTTTTTAACGGCTACGCCAATGTGTTCCAGTTTTTCCATAATTGTTACCTTTGTAGTTTCAAAGAAGAAACTTTTTGTCACAATCGGAAGTTTAGCCTTTGAAACTTTGAAGGAATAGCCTTTTAACGAAGATATTTGTGGGGCATATTCAGTTTTTGATCGTGATAAACCACGGTCATGCGTTTAATAAACAAGTACTAAATCCTATTTCGAGATGATACAGGTAACCGATAAAGCAAAAGCCAGATTGGTGGCACTTCGCACAGAAGAGGGAAGAACAGATAATCACAACGTTCGTGTTTCTGTGAAAGGTGGAGGTTGTTCAGGCCTGATGTACGATTTGGGTTTTGATGATCAGATCAATCCTGCAGACCAGGTGTTTGAAGATAAAGGCATCAAGATTCTTGTTGATAAAAAGAGCTTGCTATACCTGCTGGGAACAACTCTTGATTTTACCGATGGACTGAACGGTAAGGGATTCCAGTTCATTAATCCAAATGCAAGCCGTACCTGCGGATGCGGTGAAAGTTTTGCCGTATAGCATTCGAACTAAAATTATATCCGTGAAATATTTAGCGGTTGCAGTGGCTTTGTTATTCGGCACGCTGGCGTCTTCCAACGTGAAGGCTCAGCGCAGCAGCAAGAATAGCGAAGCAGCACAACACGAGCAATCGCTTACAGCCGTTGTCTTCCTGGCAACCGATTGTCCGATAAGTCAGAAATATATCGGGGAGTTAAAAAACATCGATAGCCTCTTTCACGCTAAAGTATCCGTAAAAGGTGTCATTCCCGGAAAAGTCAGAAAGGAAGAGCTCGAACAATTCATCAGTGAGTATCAAATTGATTTTCCCGTTGTAACCGATGCTGACTATACATTGGTAAAAAAGTATCGTGCTACTATAACACCCGAAGTGTTTTTAATCAACAGTAAAAATCATGTCTATTACCAGGGAGCCATCGATAACTGGTTTTTTGATCTTGGTAAATACCGCCAACACATTACAGAACACTATTTGATTGATGCTATCAAGGCAGTGCTGGAGGGGCAATCTCCCGTTGTGAAAAAGACCGAGAGTGTTGGTTGTCCGATACAAAAAACTGTTTCTAAAAAATCTGTATCCACCGCATCAGATTTATAACCCAAACCATCCTGATCTACAGTTTAATCCGCCAATAATTTCCTACTTTTGCATTCCTAAATTTTTGAGGAGCAGACGGGAATGGAAAACATCCGCAATTTTTGCATAATAGCCCATATCGACCACGGTAAAAGCACGCTGGCCGACAGATTATTGGAGTTTACGGGCACTTTGAACGAACGCCAGATGGAAGCTCAGGTTCTGGATAACATGGACCTGGAAAAAGAAAAAGGTATCACCATCAAGGCGCACGCTATCCAGATGAACTATAAACTGGATGGGAAAGAGTACACCCTGAATTTGATCGATACACCTGGCCACGTAGACTTTTCGTATGAAGTTTCCCGCTCGATCGCTGCCTGTGAAGGAGCACTTCTGATCGTAGATGCAAGCCAGGGAATTGAAGCACAGACTATATCAAATTTATACCTTGCTCTTGAACATGACCTGGAAATTATTCCGGTGATGAACAAGATCGATCTTCCGCATGCCATGCCTGAAGAGGTAACAGACGAGATCGTAGAACTTATTGGCTGTAAACGTGAAGATGTAATTCGTGCGAGCGCGAAAGAGGGAAAAGGTATAGAAGAAATTTTGAAAGCAGTTGTACACCGCGTTCGTCCTCCGAAAGGTAATACGAATGCTCCGTTGCAAGCTATGATCTTCGACTCGGTGTTCAATTCATTCAGAGGAATTGAAATTTACTTCCGTGTTTTCAACGGGTCGATCAAGAAAGGAGACAAAGTAAAATTCATCAGCACCAATAAAGAATATAACGCTGACGAGATTGGTGTACTGAAACTTGATAAGCAACCGCGTAATGAAATAAGTGCAGGTAACGTAGGGTATCTGATTTCAGGGATCAAGGTTGCCAGTGAAGTTCATGTTGGTGATACCATCACAAGCACTACCAATCCGGGCGAATCATTGAAAGGATTTGAGCAGGTTAAGCCGATGGTATTTGCCGGTATATATCCGGTGGAGACTTCGGAATTTGAAGAGCTTCGTGATGCCATGGAAAAACTTCAGCTTAACGATGCATCGCTGGTATGGGAGCTTGAAACATCGGCTGCGTTAGGCTTTGGTTTCCGCTGCGGATTCCTCGGCATGTTGCACATGGAAATTATACAGGAGCGTTTGGAACGTGAGTTCAACATGACGGTTATTACTACCGTACCTTCTGTACAGTTCAAGGCATACCTTACCGATGGTTCAGAGGTAAGCATTAACGCGCCATCTGAAATGCCTGATCCTACAAAACTGAAAAGTATAGAAGAACCCTATATTAAAGCACAGATCATTTCGAAATCGGAATATATAGGTCCGATCATCACGCTGTGTATGGATAAACGCGGTATCATCAAGAACCAGAATTACCTGACTACAGATCGTGTAGAGATGTCGTTTGAAATGCCGTTGTCGGAAATTGTATTCGACTTCTTCGATAAATTGAAATCTATATCACGCGGATATGCTTCACTCGACTATCATCTTATCGGCTTCCGTGAATCAGACATGGTGAAGCTTGATGTTATGTTGAACGGTGATAAAGTAGATGCGTTAAGCGCTATCGTTCACCGCGGCAAATCACAGGAGTGGGGCAGAAAGCTTTGCGAAAAATTAAAAGAGCTTATACCACGCCACATGTTTGAAGTTGCCATCCAGGCAGCTATAGGACAGAAGATAGTAGCACGCGAAACCATCAGTGCGATACGCAAGAACGTGATCGCGAAATGTTACGGTGGTGATATCTCGCGTAAACGTAAACTCCTCGAGAAGCAGAAGAAAGGTAAGAAACGTATGCGCCAGATCGGAACCGTAGAAGTTCCGCAGGAAGCGTTCATGGCTGTTTTAAAGATCGATTAATATTTTCAGATATAGTATAAATGCAGGAAACCGTACAGACATCCTATACGCTTATTGATGGTAAGAAGGTATCAACCGACATCAAAAATGAAATTGCACAGAAGGTAGCCGAACGCAAAGAAGCCGGCAAAAAAGTGCCGCACCTGGCAATTATCCTGGTAGGCGATGATGGTGCCAGCCAGACGTATGTCGATAATAAAGTAAAGGCCTGTAAATCGGTTGGTTTTCATTATACCATGATGCGTTTTGCTGATACCATCAGCGAAGAAAAATTACTCAAGCACATCGATCATGTAAACAATGATGATGATGTGGATGGCTTTATTGTGCAACTTCCGCTACCTCCACATATATCGGTGGAGCGTGTTACCGAAAAGATACGTTCCGATAAAGATGTAGATGGATTTACCAATCACAACTTCGGAAGTATAATTTCTAAAAAGCCTTTATTGATGCCAGCTACTCCGTTTGGCGTAATGGAATTGCTGCGCAGGTATAACATTGAGACAGAAGGTAAACATGCTGTTGTGGTAGGCGCAAGCCGAATTACAGGCGCTCCACTCAGTATGATGCTTACCGAAATAGGGCACGCCACAGTAACGATATGCCACAAGTATACCAAAGACCTGGCAACCTTTACGCGCGCAGCAGATATACTGTTGGTTGCTGTTGGTAAGCCTGGTTTGATTACAGCAGACATGGTAAAAGAAGGTGCTGTGATAATTGATATAGGAACAACACGAGTAGAAGGTCCTCAGTATCCGAAAGGCTGGGCTATACAAGGTGATGTTGACTTCAAAGCGGTTGCTCCCAAAGCATCCTATATTACGCCCGTGCCGGGTGGCGTTGGACCGATGACGATTGCTTCGTTGTTGTTCAATACACTTCGTGCGACTGAACTTCAGAACCCATAGTATATACCCTGTTCGGGTCGATACCCGATACATCATGCCGGAAACTATAAACGAAACGAAACAGCAGGCGCTTCCTTTGATGGAAGACTTTTATACCATTCAGGGCGAAGGGTATTATCAGGGCTCTGCTGCTTACTTTCTACGGTTGGGCGGATGCGATGTAGGTTGTGTATGGTGCGATGTTAAAGAATCATGGGATGCTCTAGCCCATCCGTTGGTTGATGTAAAAGAGATGGCTTCGCGTGTTAAAGCAAGTGGTACTCCCATTGCTGTCATTACAGGAGGTGAACCCGTTATGTATGATCTTACTGCACTGACGGCTGCTATAAAAGGTGCCGGAGTTAGAACTCATATTGAGACTTCAGGAGTATATCCGTTAACCGGTACGTGGGATTGGGTTTGTTTCTCTCCCAAGAAATTCAAAAATCCGGATCCTTCTATTTTTGAAAAAGCTGATGAGCTCAAAGTAATTATATACAACAAAAGCGATCTCAGCTGGGCTGAAGGCTTTGCATCCAAAGTACGTTCATCGTGTCAGCTATACCTTCAACCAGAGTGGTCGAAAGAAAAAGAAATGCTGCCGTTGATAATCGATTACGTAAAGGCTCACCCGCAGTGGCAGGTATCGTTACAGGTACACAAGTACATGAATATTCCGTAAGATGACTTTAGCAACGTTCATCGATACAATGAATACCTGGGGACGAGATAAAGTCCCTTTTTTGTTTATGGTGGATTTTGAAATGGAGAATCCTATAATCAAAAGACTAAATGAAATAGATAATAGTATATTTCTGTTTGATATCAACGGGTTCTCCAATACATCAGCTGGTGCACAAAATATATCTGGTCGTATTGATGTATCACCAATCTCTTTTGAAGTATATAAAAAGAAGTTCAACCTGGTATACGATCGGTTGGCATACGGAGATTCATTTCTTACAAACCTGACGGTTAAAACTCCGGTTGCATTGCATGCTTCATTGAGAGATTTATTTTATCAGAGTCGTGCACGGTATAAAGTCTGGATGAAAGATGAACTCCTTGTGTTTTCTCCGGAGACATTCATTCAGATAAAAGAGGGGAAAATTTTTTCGTACCCGATGAAGGGCACCATTGATGCTTCTTACCCGAATGCGCGTGAAGTAATTCTGAGTAACCGAAAAGAAGAAGCGGAGCATACAACTATTGTTGATCTGATCCGGAACGACCTGAGCCAAGTAGCGATGCATGTAAACGTTAATCGTTTTCGCTATATTGAAGAAATTAAAACCAGTAACAAAAATCTGTTACAGGTAAGCTCTGAAATTGTTGGTGATCTGCCTGACGACTATCGCGCAACGTTGGGAAATATATTGGTAAAGTTACTTCCGGCAGGTTCCATCAGCGGAGCACCAAAAACCAAAACGGTAGAGATTATAAGACAGGCCGAGCAGGAGAAGCGTGGATATTATACAGGTGTTGTGGGATATTTTGATGGCAAGAATCTTGATTGTGGAGTGATGATTCGTTTCATTGAAAAGCAGAACGGCACATTTTTTTACCGAAGCGGTGGAGGAATTACAACACAAAGTATAGCGGAAGCTGAGTATCAGGAAACCATAGATAAAGTATATGTCCCTGTTGATTGAATCTATAAAATTACTGGACGGAACATTTTACAACCTATCGCATCATGAACAGCGGATGAATCGTTCGTTGAAATCGCTTTGTGGTGTACACGACCATGTAGATCTGGAAGTGCTCCTTTCCAAAGTAGATACTCCGGCCCAGGGACTTTTTAAATGTCGTATTGTGTACGATGATACCTCACGCGAAATAGAATTTCACCCTTATCAATATAAAAAGATACAGAGCTTGCGTGTGGTTGAACACGATCGTATCCACTATGAGTTCAAGTATACCGATCGTAAACTGATAAACCGATTGTACGAGCTTCGTAAAAATTGCGATGATATTCTTATTGTAAGGCGTGGTTTTGTTACAGACTCCTCGTACTCCAACATTGTGTTCCGAAAAAATAATCATTGGGTTACACCGTGGTCGGCATTATTAAAGGGAACACAGCGTCAGAAATTGATCGAACATAATATTATTCAGGAAGATGATATCCGTGTGGAGGATATCCAGACGTTTCAATCTTTCAAACTCATCAATGCCATGTTTGAATTTGATGGAGATGAGATTGACGTATCCAACATAGTTTTTTAGTTTTAGGCAGGAATTATTTTATAATAGTATTCTACCTGTTTAATGAACAACGCTTCCATGAATCGCCTTTTCATTTTATTTTTTATTCTGCTTGCATTACCGGTTGCAGCCCAGGTACAATTGAGTACTAAATCAAAAAAGGCAATTGAATTTTATACGCAGGCTGATAACTACAGAGTGCGTGGGCAGTTTAGTCAGGCTATCAGTTTATTAAACCAGGCAATTGAGAAAGACGACAATTTTGTTGAAGCATACTATCGTCTGGGGCTCGTATACCTGAACATGAAAAGCTATGCCGATGCATTAAAGCATTTTGAAAAAGGGCTCAGCCTGACAAATGACCTGCGGAAGCAAAAAGTATTCTGGTACGATATGGGAGAAGCCTATATATCGATAGGAGAGTATGAAAAGGCAATGAAGGTGTTGAGTGCTTTTGTAAACAATGAAACACAAAACAGGCAGAAGGTTGAACGAGCGACTACATTATTTAAAAGCGCAGAGTTTGCCTTCAAGAATAAAGACAATGCCTCCGCCTATAAGCAAAAACCGTTGAGTGATACTGTAAATAGTTTTTCCATGCAGTATTTTCCTGTACTCACTGCCGATCAGCAACAGCTGATTTTTACACGCAGGATAAGTAATGATCCGAATGCCGATGAGGATCTTGTTGTATCAAAGAAGAACACACAGGGAAGATGGACAACTCCGGTTTCTATTTCTAAAAACATCAATACACGGTTAAATGAAGGCACGTGTGCTATATCGGCAGACGGACGAAATCTGATCTTTACATCGTGTATCGGTCGCGAAGGGTTTGGTAGCTGTGATCTGTTTGAAAGTAAAAAGATAGGTGATGATTGGACAGAGCCAAAAAATCTTGGCCCCAATGTAAATACAGGAGCGTGGGAGTCGCAGCCAACTCTTTCGGCTGACGGACGAACACTATATTTCGTGTCTGATCGCAGAGCAGGACTAGGTCGCAGAGATATATGGATGTCTACGCAGGACGAGTTTGGTAAATGGACTAAAGCGGTCAATGCCGGCAAGCCGATCAACTCAGCGTTTGATGAAATATCTCCATTCATTCATGCCAATAACAAGACACTATATTTTGCATCGAATGGTCTTCCTGGATTTGGTGGTTACGATTTATATTCTGTCGAGAAAGATTCAACAGGTTGGTCTGCGCCTAAAAATATAGGTGCTCCTATAAATAATCATGATGATCAATTCTCTTTGTTTATAACAGCCGATGGAAAGAAAGGATATTACTCGCACGAAGAAATTGTAAGTCCAGGTTCAACCAAAAGCAGAATATTTGAATTACAGATTCCGGAAGAGAGTCAGGTTAAATATAGGAGTAACTATGTTGCCGGGATAGTTCGTGATAAGAAGACAAGGCAAGTACTGTCAGCCCACATAGAACTCATTAATCTATCAAAGAATCACACGGAGTCGCTGGTACAATCCGATTCTATAACTGGTGAATACCTGATCGTGTTAACGCAGGGTGCTGATTATGCTTTGTATGTTAACAAGAAGCAATACTTATTTAAAAGCCTGCATTTCAATTATAAAGAGTCTTTCGATTTTCAACCTATTGTATTGGATATAGATCTGGAAAAAGCATCTATAGGTTCAACGGTTATATTGAACAATATATTCTTTGATCTTGATAAATTTGAGCTGAAGGATAACTCAATAACAGAGCTTAAAAAGATTACCCGATTTCTTACGGAGAATCCAAAAATCAGAGTGGAGATCGGGGGCCATACTGATAATTCAGGTTCCGTTACCTATAACAAGCAACTTTCTGAAAAACGTGCCTTAGCCGTTTATAATTATCTTACTGCGAACGGCATTGATAAGAGTAGACTTTCGCCCAAAGGATACGGTCCTGACCAACCCATCGCACCCAACGATACTGAGGCTTCGCGCCAACTTAACCGCAGAATTGAGTTTAAGATTATCAAGTGATTATCATCTTCTGATAGCCAATCAATAAGTTCAGAAGGACGCACGTCTATACTTACAATCATCTCCTGCAACAGTATGGTCCAGGTCAAAAGAATACTGTTTAGTCAGTCCAATATCACCCAACAGGATGTATGGTTAATGCACGAAATGAATGCCGGATAGGCAAGTTGTTACTATCTGTTGATCACCCTTTTCCATGTAATGTTTTAACCGATTGTTTAAACATCTTTTAAATCCTAACAACAATTAGCTCAATCGTTTAAAATAACCTCAATAGAGGTATTTTTTTAATGTTAAAATACTAAATTTTGAGGTACTCACCTTTCGTGAGTTATTATTTTGTTATAAGTTTGATCGCGTATTTAAATTTTCATTAACCTAAATTTTACAGTATGAAGAGAATTCTACTCGTATGCTTAACAGCGGTGTTTGCATTCGCCAGTAGCGAATTGTGGGCACAGGAGCGAACGGTCTCCGGTCGGGTTACTTCCGTTGAAGACGGATCTGGTCTTCCGGGGGTAAACGTTGTGGTAAAAGGTACCACTGTTGGTACAGTAACCGACATTGACGGAAAATATTCCTTAGCCGTCCCAGCCGGAAACGGTACATTAGTTTTCACATTTATAGGCTTGACTACTCAGGAAATTGAGATCGGTGATCGAAGCTCAATTGATGTTCCTATGAGTCAAGATGCTAAACAACTGAATGAAGTAGTTGTAACTGCCTTGGGTATATCAAGAGAGAAAGAATCTATTGGTTATGCCGTAACTCAAGTAGGTGGTGAAGATCTTAGCCAGGTAAATCAGACAAACGTAGTTAACTCTTTATCAGGAAGAGTAGCGGGTGTTCAGGTTACTGGGGCAAGCGGTAACATGGGGGGGTCTTCAAGAATCACTATTCGAGGTATTAACTCTATTACCGGTAATAACTCTCCGCTTTTCGTTGTTGATGGTGTCATCATTAATAACAGCGACTACAACTCTGTAAACACTGCACGCGGTGCGGGTGGTTACGACTATGGTAACTTGGCTCAGGATATCAACCCTGAGGACATCGAATCAGTTACAGTTTTGAAAGGACCGAATGCCGCAGCTCAATATGGTTCTCGTGGTGCCAACGGGGTGATTATGATCACTACCAAAAAAGGAACACGCAAAGGCTTGGGAGTTAAAGTAAATTCTGGTGTATCATTCGAAAAAATATACATTCTTCCTAAGTATCAAAATTTGTATGGGGGAGGAATAGCAGTACCAGATCCAGATGGAGTTCAAGGATTTCTGCAACAAAACATAAATGGCACAGATTATCTCCTTGTTGACTATGCAACAGATGAGAGCTGGGGACCTCGGTATAATGGGCAGCAAGTGCTCCACTGGAATTCATTCGATTCATGGGATACTCAAAATTACTTGAAACCAAGAGAATGGAAGGCTCCAGAGAATGACGTGAGATCTTTTTTTAACACTGGAGTAACGGTAACGAACAATGTTGAACTCTCAGGAGGTAATGAAACTTCTGGATTTAGATTGTCCTATACACGCATGGACATGAAAGGTTACATGCCGAACAGCAAGCTTGATCGTAATACGATCAACTTTAGCGGGAATACAAAATTAGGCAAGGTAGTAGAAGCCTTTACAAACTTTAACTATGTAAAGAACGAAGCAACAGGACGACCTTCAACTGGTTACGATGATAATAACATCATGCAAAAGTTTAACCAGTGGGGCCAGCGTCAGTTGGATATGGAAGAGCTGAAAGCTTACAAAAATCCTGATGGATCACAACGTACGTGGAATCGCGTTTCTTGGGATGATGCCACTCCTAATTATTCAGATAATCCATACTGGACACGTTATGAGAACTATCAAAATGATACTCGTAATCGGTTCTATGGAAACGTAGGTGCGCAGGTAAACATTACTAATTGGCTTAAAGTTAAAACGACTGTTAATGCTGATTACTATAATCAACGAGAGATGGAACGTGTTGCGATTGGATCGCAAGCTCAATCAGAATACTATGAAGGCGTGAGAGAATATCTGGAAACCAATGCTGAGGTGTTGTTCCTTTTCAATAAGAAAATAGGAGAGAATTTTGATCTGGTCGGAAACTTGGGCGGTAACAGAATGGATCAGTCGTATAACACGAATCTCGCTCAAACTCAAGGCGGGTTAATTCTACCCAATATCTATAATTTGAGTAATTCGGTTTCTGGCGTGGCGGTAACAGACTACGATAGAAAAAAGAGAATCAATAGTTTATATGGTAGTTTCAGTGTAGGATACAAGAATACTCTTTATGTGGAACTAATGGCGAGAAATGACTGGTCTTCTGCGCTAACCCCACCATCGGGAGCAACAGAAATTGATAATTCATATTTCTATCCAGCGGTAAATACAAGTTTTGTATTTACGAATATACCGGCATTTAACTCCCTTAATTGGTTAACAGAAGGTAAAATAAGAGCTGGATGGGCTAAAGTAGGAAATGATACAGATGCATATAATAATAACCTGATTTATAGATCGGATTTAAATGATGATGGGTATGCATATACATTCGGTGGAATTCCGTTATACAGCGTTGCTAACACAAAGAATAATCCGAACCTTCGTGCAGAAGACATTGAATCCTTCGAAGTAGGTACTCAGTTAAATTTCTTTGATAACCGAGTAGGACTTGATTTTAGCTATTATACGAAACACAACACAAACCTTATTCTACCTCTTCAGGTATCAGGATCTACAGGCGTAAGCTTCGTTTACGTTAACTCTGCAGAAATGAAGAACAAAGGATTTGAATTGTTATTGACTGGTACTCCAGTTAAAATGGATAATGGATTGCAATGGGACATTGCAATTAACTGGGCAAAGAACGAAAATGAAGTCACTAAACTATATGAAGATCTAGAAACGTATAACTTGACGAATGCTCCATTTTCAGTGACATTGAATGCTATGTTAGGCGAATCATATGGTTCTATACGCGGAACAGACTTCCTATATGATTCTGAAGGTAATAAAGTTGTGAATGCTAGCGGTCGTTACAGAGCATCTGGTATCAAAACAATTGGTAATATCCTTCCTGATTGGACTGGAGGTATAACCAATACACTACGCTTCAAAGGCATTGAGCTTTCTGCCTTGATCGATATTAGACACGGAGGCGAGTTTTTCTCAACAACTCACATGTGGGGAACTTATAGTGGTATCTTGGAGAAAACCGCAGCAAATAATATCCGAGAGGAAGGCATCGTATTAGATGGTGCTGTAGTGCAGCTAGTTAATGGAACGCCTGTTGTAAATGAAGATGGAACTGTTCAGACATCTGGTCCAAACACCACTTCAATTACTGCTGTACGTTGGGCGGCAGATCATTACAGTGGTCCTAATAAGCAAAACGTATTCGATGCAAGTTATGTAAAGCTCAGAGAGGTACGTCTAGGCTATACTATTCCAACAAGATTGACAGGTCCATTTAAAAATGTCCGTGTGTCTGCTTATGGACGCAACCTTGCTATTTGGGGATCTGATGCAACTGATTATGTTGATCCTGAAAATACCACAAGTTCTGGAAACGTTCAGGGAATCGAGGGCGGTGCATTGCCAAGTCTAAGAACCTATGGTTTCAATGTCAGCTTTGGTTTCTAATCATTAACCTAAATTTAACATCCATGAAAAAAATATTTTATAGGAAAGGATTAGTAATAGCCGTTGTGCTACTTCTGATCATTGCATCCTGTACAGAAAATTTTGAAGAGATCAATACTGATCCAAACAATCCTACTAAGGTTGATCCTGCGTACCTGATGTCGAATGCTCAAAAGGGATTGCTTGACGACATTTATGACGAATGGTTCAGCGGTCGTCAAAGCTATTTGTATTCACAGTACTTTGCGCAACGTAACTATACTGAAGAAGATCGTTATCAATTACGCCAGCCTACCAATAACACATATTGGACGCTGATCTATGGCGATGTGATGGATCTTGTTGAAGTAATCCGTCTCAATGAAGAAGCTGGTGAAGATGGTAACGTTAACCAGATTGCTGCTGCCAGAATTCTGAAAGCATGGGCCATGCAAATAATGACTGATACGTATGGTGATATTCCATACTTCGAAGCCTTCAAAGCAGAAGGTGATGTATCGCCTGCTTATACTCCGCAGAACGAAATCTATGC
>DJFR01000065.1:0-31944 GCA_002432545.1 Flammeovirgaceae bacterium UBA5867
TCACGGCCACGTGCATGGTCCGGGTGGACACCACCATTAATAGATAGCTTCGGGCTTTCAGTTGTGAGCTTCAGTTCGTGATATTAACAGTAATTGCCGGATTCTTGTTTAAGATGTTTTAAAAGTCGTTAAATTGTTATTCTGGGTATTGCTATATTTGTCGTGAATATTATATTCTCTATGAAGTCGAATGTTTTAAGGATTTATGTTATTTTAATTTTCACAGGATCATTTATAAACTCCACTCTGGGGCAAAATTATAATGATTTTATACCGAAAATTATTCCTCCGTCTCCTAATGCAGCTTCTTTAGGTCGTTACGGAGAAATATCCGTTGGATATTACTCAGGGGTGCCAAGTATTAGTATCCCAATTTATAGCATCAAAGCCGGTACTATCACTCTTCCCCTTACTTTGAATTATAATGCTTCCGGGGTGCGAGTGGCGGAAGAAGCTAGCTGGGTAGGATTAGGATGGTCCCTAAATTCGGGGGGTGTTATTTCGAGAAATATTATTGGGAAGGATGATTTTCTGGCAGGGGGGTATTACAACAATCCAATAGTACCAGGATGTCAATATGGAGTTTCTTATACTTACGGTAACCAACAGCATACGGAATATTATGATATCACACATAATCTTAAAGATAATGCACCAGATGAGTTTACTTATAACTTTAGTGGTTACTCTGGCAAAATGGTATACTTTAAGGACAAGAATAAGTTTGTACCATTAAAACAGGAGAATTTTAAAATAGATTTTGATCCAAACACTGAAAAATGGACTATTGTAACGATTGATGGTGTTAAGTATATATTCGGTGTCAAGGAAATTACAAACAATTTCTCAGCAAGTAGTGGAGGAGGAGAGTTAATAGTAGATGATATTCCTAATCCCGCTGGTTATGGAACTACTGCCTGGTATTTGGAGTCTGTTACATCTCCTCAAGGTGATGTGATTAACTTTATATACGATAATATATATCACCAGACATCAAGCATAGTACGGAAATCGGAAACTTATTATTCTGTATCGAAGGTAAGAAATGGGTATGATTGTAATTTAGGTACTTTCGAATCCATTAGTGTTTCCCCTGATGGCTACGTGTCAGGATACGCAGATATGCACTCAGCTTGTCAAACAGTTGTTGATGATGTCTATCTCAAAGAGATTAGAACAAGTAACGGTCTGAAGGTTTCTTTTATAACTGAAGATAGGATCGACATCCGAACAAAAAATGCAAATAAACCACAGCGACTAATAAAACTCACGATTACCCATGATGGATCATCACAAGTAAAAGAATATGAGCTGCATCAAAGTTATTTCTCAAACGGGACCAATAATTATAAAAATCTCCGGCTTAGATTGGATAGTGTTACTGTAAAAGGTAATGGTAATTCGTCCATACCGCCCTATGTATTTAAATATTACGAAGGCAGTCTCCCTGCCAAAGATTCAAAATCAATTGATCATTGGGGATATTACAATGGTGCCCCTAATGATAACTGTATTTCTGATTGGGACTCAGGTCAACTTTCTGGCACGTTAATTCCCTCAACAACAGTTCTTCAGACTGATCATACACCATACGCACCTCTTACTTTCAGAGGTGCGGACAGAAGTCCAAATGGCGAATTTTCTATGAGGGCTACGCTGTCGCAAATTGAATACCCCACAGGTGGTACCACTAAGTTTGTATTCGAGCCTAACCGATACGTTGATTTTTATGGTACAAAAACAGTATCAGAAACATTAGTTGATATAACGGCTAGTAGAATAGAGGGAGACCAAATAGAGAATACGACAGCAACAGCTTCACTGACTATACCTTCAAATGGTTATGGTGGTGAATGGATAACAATTTTATTTAATGCATACTCACCTACTAATCCAAAAACGTGTGATCCTAACTCAAATAAACTAACATATACTTTTCCTGGGATCTCTCAAGATGCGATTTTTGGACAAGTAGGGGGTACAGTGCTAAAATATAATAATTGGAATATCACTTGTGGTATTCCAATTGGTGAGGATAAAATCAAAGTATTTCTTGCCTCCGGAGTATATTCGGTAAACCTTGATCCTGTCTTTGATGGGTTTAGAGCATCATTAAAAGTAATATCTGAAAAATCAGTTGCTGTAGCTGACGAAGTTTCGGGAGGTGGGCTCCGAATAAAGGAGATTATTTCAAATAATGGTAAGCAGGATAATATTAAGAGATATGAATATTATGGTGTAGGAACATCAACATCGGGGATGCTGATGACGCCTATATATTACCACTACATGTTTAATACCGGTGGCTCATTCTTTGGTACATTTAATGTAGGCAGTGGTGGGGCCCCTCCGTCTTTTGGTTCAGGCGATATCTTTATAGCCGGCTCCTCATCTATTGTCTCATCTGGAGGAACGATAGTTGGTTATAGTAAAGTAACGGAGTATAACAATTCAAATGAAGTTGCAGGAAAAACAATATATAGTTATAAGAATACCCCTGAGGTATTCGTGCTTACTAATTTTGTCCCAGGCAAGCCTAATTCATTAAACAACAGTAACGGATTATTGTCAACTATCGAGTACTACTCAGCCAATGGGGAGCTTGTTAAGAGGATTGTAAATGATTACGAAGTGTCAAGTAACAGTTATGAAGCAAATGGTATTGCATTTACTACCACTTTACCAATGGTTGAGACATGCGCGGACTTTCCGTTAGCAGTTGCTTGTTACGATTATAAAACAGAATGGTGGAGAAAAAAAAATGAAACGAGTGAGAGTTATTACACTGGCTCCTTTGCTAGAACTGAGACTAATTATGTATATGATGAAAGTAATATGTTGGTAAAAGAACAATACTCTCAAACCAGTGAAGGTAAGACCTTGCTATACCGTACATTCTTTGCTCAAAATGCTCCAACAGAGACCATTACGGCTCCTTCAATATTTCAAACAATGAAGGATAGAAACATGATCGGCCTACCCGTTAAGCAGGAAATATGGGTTAATTCAAAACAATCGAAAGGAATAATAACTAATTATGGAGATAATCTTCTTCCGTCAATCATTCAAACTCTAGAGAAAATAGAATATACTCCTCGACTGTATTTTGATCAGTATGATGATGTGGGCAACATTACCCAATTCCATGAAGTAGATAACTTGGTTACATCTGTTGTTTGGGGGTATAAAAAAAGTTTACCTTTTATCCAGGCAAAAAACGCAGATTATGCTTCTCTTAAGGCCGTTGTTTCAGTAGCTTTAGTTAACTCAGGATATAGTGAGGGATTTAACGGGCTTGATCTCTTTTTGAATGATATAAGTAATCTTTCATTGCCAACCCAACGAGCTAAACTAACAGCACTTGTTAATGCAGTCAATTCACATTCATTATTAAAGAATGCACGTGTAGAATTCGTAACGCATGATCCATTGATTGGTATTACAAGTCATACCGATATTAATGGAAAGACTACTTATTATGAATATGATAGTATGGGCAGGCTCGAAGTAATGCGAGACTGGAACTTAGATATACTTCAAAATTATATATATAACTATAAAAAATAATTCACGTCTACTCGAGTGACAATTCTGCGCTATGTATAAAATTCGGTCATTAGTTTTCAGTAAAGCATTTTTTAAAGCAATCTGTTTTTTTTCTTTGGTTCTGTTTCAATTAAGAGAGGGAGCGTCCCAGTCGTTGTCAGTGGTTACTCCGACTTGTGTGGGAGCAAATATTACAGTGATTTACAATGGGAGTATCTGTGGCAATTTAAGTTGGATCATTGGCGGCTCTAATTACACCATCGTATCTCAGACAACAAATACTATCGTTGTCAAATGGAGTACGCCACAAACTGGTATTCAGGTTAAAGTTAACTATAATAACTGTTCGACTTCAGGACAGCTTACATCCAGTGCTTTCAACGTTTATGGGGGGGCAACTATGACCCCCACGGGTACGATTACAATTAATCAAGGTAATAGTGTTGTCTTAAGTGCTACTTCTACGGCCGGAAATTCTTATATATGGAGCAGAGATAATGTTCATATTTCAGGTGCAACACAATTTTTTTACTCGGCATCATTAGCTGGCGTCTATAAATGTATAGTAAATAACAGTGGTTGTTCGTCAATAACAAATGAAACAATTGTTATCGTAAATTGCACTGAGCCAACTGCAAGTATATCTCCATCCGGTAGCTTTTCTATATGCCCGCAAAGTAATACAAGACTGACTGCCCAGGCCGGTGCCGGGTATACATATAAATGGCAAAGAGATGGAGTGGATATTCTTGATGCGACTCAAGAGTTTTTTGATGTAACTGAAGCGGGGGTTTACCGATGTGTTGTATCTCTGAATGGATGTTCCACTATATCTAATGCAGTTACAGTATCATTAAAACAGATGCCTTCATTAACGGGGATATTTGGTTCGAGTGACTTATGCACGGCAACAAGTAGTGTAACGATTTCTGCGTTGACTTCTGGGGACGGTACAATTCAGTGGTATAGAGATGGTCAGATTGTTCCCGGAGCAACATCAAGTCAGTTGATTGTAACCGATCCGGGAGCTTTTTCTGTTCAACTAGCTGCAAATGACTGTGTAAGCGGTTTACTGGGAGCGTTTAATGTTGTTCGGGTTACAACTCCATTATTAAGCATTTCTCCTTCCAGTACTGTAGACATTTGTAAGAATGACCAGCTTAACCTTGCTGTTGTTGACGGGACGGGTTATTCTTATAGTTGGAGGCGTGATGGTGTAGCTATAGAGAAAGCATCTTCAAATGTATACGTAACAAGTACTGCTGGAAAGTATTTCTGCGCTATTACGTTGCCTGGTGGCTGCACATATTCGTCTGACGAAGTCACCATTGAGATAAAAGATGGTGTTGTCGGGCCAATAACTTTTGATCCTGCTGTTTCAGAATTTTGCTCCAATGATAGTATACTATTGACTGCTCCAGAAGGAGGTGTTGCTTATCAATGGAAAAAAGATGGACAAAATATTAATGACGCAGTTCAAAGAAATTATAGAATAACACAAACTGGGTTCTACAGTTGCTTGGTAACCACAACCAATGGATGTACAGAAGAAAGGTTTGGAGCTCCTCCTTTCACTACTCGTGAAGCGCCCTCTTCGGTTATTTCATCCGGGAATGACGTGAATATTTGTCCACATGAAGTTGTTAAACTTTCTACTCCCATAGGTAGCAATTATGTATATCAATGGAAAAAAAGCGGGACAAATATAAGCGGTGCAAATAGTAACGAATTGGTAGTTGATGAAGAAGGTATCTATAGTATAGAAGTATCGGGAAATAACTGTATCTCTAGTTCATCAGCCACAGTAAAAAAAGGTATAGCGAATTGTGACGGTGATCAATCGGTCAGTTTTGGGAANNGATAAATACTACTCAAGTAAGTGGAAAGAAAACCATTAATGAAGTTATAGAACTTCCAATTGATGCCAAGCAACAAATAACTACATATTATGACGGTTTGGGGCGTGAAGCGCAAACCGTCACAACACAAGGAAGCCCCAATAAAAAAGATATTGTGCAACCCGTAGTATATGATAAGATAGGCAGAGAGTGTGTTAAGCTATTGCCATATGTAGGAGGTAATGATGGAACATATAAAACTGACTTTTATTCATCGCAACAAGCATTCTATGCAGATAGGGCGGAGACGATAGTAAATGATGATTTCCCTTTTGCTGTCACTGATTTTGAGATTTCTCCGTTAAACAGAGTTGCTTTTCAGGGATCTCCTGGTCAGGATTGGCAACCTTCGAAACTGATTTCGGGAGGGGCTGATAAAACGGTAGGCCTTGTTTATAGATCCAATAAACTAAATGAAGTAGTTCGTTGGGAGTATATTTATCCTGATGTGAGTAATTCTCTGGGGTTGTGTTCAAATGTTGGCTATTATGATTTTAACTCTGCAACAGGTGAGGGACAACTTCACGCAGTGGAAAGTCATGATGAAAATCATAATGTGGTGATTGAATTTAAGAATAAGCAGGAAAGGGTTGTTCTGAAGAGGATTTTGCTAACTTCAGAGATAGCAGATACATATTATATATATGACGATGAAGATAATTTGAGGTTGGTTTTACCTCCTCAACTTGTTGCAATTTTAAGATCAACTAATTATGAGGTAACAAAAACGCTGTTAAATAATTGGGCATTTCAATATGATTATGATGGTCGTAATAGAATAATAAAGAAACGAGTGCCAGGAGTAGGTACTGTTTATATAGTATATGATAAGCGCGATCGTGTGGTGTTAACACAGGATAGTGTTCAACGTGTAAACAAGCAGTGGTTGTTTACCAAGTATGATGAACTGAATCGCCCTATAGCTACTGGAATAAAAGATACTGCATTGGTATTAACACAAGCTGATATGCAAATGGCTGTGAATAATCACTATGCTAAAGCCTGGGCGCGCTATGGAGAAAGCTATATTGGTAATGAGACTGGTAATGTTCACGGATATAGTAATAAATCATATCCAGTGTTTACTACAGAAACAACAGCCGATGTAAACCGCTACCTTACTATTACCTATTATGATAATTATACTTTTAAAAATCTTTTCGGTAGTGGCTATGATTATATAACAGATGGACTGACCGAAACAGTAAACGGCTATTTATACGAACAGCCCGCGAATGCATTTACAAGTGTTATCGGTCAAGTCACGGGTACGAAAGTAAAAGTGCTGGACGGAGGCATTACTGGAGGTGTTGCAGGTGGATATACCTGGTTGAAGTCGGTAAATTACTACGATGATAAATATAGGGTGATACAGACTGTCAGTGATAACTATAAGAGTGGAACGGATCGCATTTCTAATTTATACGACTTTGTAGGAAAAGTACTGAAGACAAAAGCGTTGCATATTGAGAGTGATGTGCAATGGACCGATCTTACACTGACCACTGTTATTGGTAATTACCTCAAAAGAACGGACCCAAGTAGCACGTGGACAGCAGGAGCAGCTTCTGTACAAACTTTACCAACCGGTCAGGACGGTTGGGTTGAATTTGTTGCTTCGGAAGAAAATACTGGCCGTATGGTTGGCTTATCTTCTCAGAATACAGGCGCACACTATAACACTATAGGTTATGCCATCCACCCGCGCAATAATAAAACGGTTGGTATATATGAAAATGGTACGGTGAAAAAGGAAGTTGGTACCTATGCAACAGGCGATGTGTTTCGAATTGCACGCGTAGGCACTGCCGTTAAATACTATAAAAATGGAGCGGAGATATATCCTTCTGCATCGGCTTCAACAGGTCCTTTGCTCGTAGATGTTTCGTTGAATACTGCAGGAAGTACTGTTATGGGAGTGAAGAGCTCTTTCAGTACATCGAGTCATACTATACTCAGACGTTATGTGTATGACCATGCTGGTCGATTGTTGAAGGCGTATCATACACTCGATAGTGGACCGGAAGTTCTTCTTGCATCCAATGAATACAATGAACTTGGACAATTAATAGACAAAGGTCTGCATAGTGTAAACGGAGCCACACCGATGCAATCAGTTGATTACCGCTATAATATCCGTGGCTGGTTAATCTCTATGAATAACTCACAACTGAGTATTGATGGACAGACCAACGATGATGCTGGTGATTTCTTCGGAATGAACTTAGCCTATAATGAAGAACTAGGCACCGGTAATACACAACGTACATTTTCGAATACCGGATTGGTGGGTTCCTATATCTTTAATGGTAATGCATCGGATGCTGTGGCAGGAGGGCTTAATGGTACAGTATATGGGGCACAGCTTACAACCGACTCTCAAAGCAATAGTAACAGTGCCTATAACTTTACCGCTAGCGACTATATCGACATACCGAACTCCAAAGACAGACATTCATTTATTCAGAATACGGGTAAGTTCACTATATCTGCTTTTGTCAAGATCAATGATCTAAGTGCGAGAAGTGTTATTGTCTCCAGTACTGCTACATCTACAGCCAAGGGGTTTTGTTTTATGTATGAAACCTATGGAGGCGGTTATGGAGATCATCAACTTCGCTTTATGACTACCAACGGAAGCACGTCATTCTCAGCATTGGGAGCTGTTGGAACCATTAATGATAACAACTGGCATCATATTGCTGTTGTTGGCGATGGTAATACCGTTCGGTTCTATGTAGATGGAGTACCTGATGCAAGTCCAGCTTCAATAACTTTATACTCTACAGGTTCAGCGACAAGTACTACATTAATTGGTAAAACCAGATCTGCCAGCGGATTGTTTTTGGGCATGAGCGGTGCTATAGATGAAGTTAATATCTTTAATGAACCTTTGGATCAAACAGAAATTAAGGAACTGTCCAATCGGACTCCGTTCAATACTGTTCTTGATAAAGGACAGTATAACGGCAATATATCCGGGATGAAATGGAGCGTTAATCAAGGGATGGGAGACACAAAGGAAATGGCCTATAATTTTGAATATGACGCTCTGAACAGGCTCGTTTCAGCAAACAACCTGCAATCATCCTTGCCCGGTACATGGGAGAATGGAAAGTATCACGAAGGAAACCTGACCTATGATTTAAATGGTAATATTACTTCCCTCAGTCGTTCTTCTGAATTAGGAGTGATTGATAACCTGGTTTACAATTATGGTACTGGTACAACGCAGAGCAATAAATTACTATCCGTTACAGATAAAACTACCGATGCTATAATTAAGCTGAAGGGTTTTACAGATTCGAACACCACTGGTAATGACTATATATACGATGTAAATGGTAATATGACAGTTGATCTTAATAAGGGACTAAGCACACCGATTGCATATAATTATCTAAATCTACCAGAAGTTGTAACGAGAGGCGGTAACACTGTTCGGTATATATATGATGCCGCTGGCCGCAAACATTCACAGGTTGTACGAGCAGGTTTTGGTATAAAACAGACCGACTATGCCGGGGAGTTTATTTATGAAGATGACATGCTCCGATTTATCAACCATGAGGAAGGTAGAATTGTAATGTCGTCTGAGAAGCTTTTGTATAAGCACGATGGAGAAACGCTTGAGGGAATGACAGCTTTAAATAGTACGCTCTCTGTTGTCACGGTAAATGGAGAGAAGTATGTAAATGCAACTTCCAGTGGAACTGGTTCTGGAATTCTGCCTATAGGGAATGCTATCAACGTTGTTCCCGGAGAGAAATACCTGATCAGGATTAAAGGGTACCGAAGTACCTACAATGCGGGTATCATGATCAGACGCAATAATTCAACGATTAGTTATGGTAGTTATTTACCTACGCCAGTATCAAACGAAGCGTGGATGGAGCAGATTTATATTGTGCCCCCTAATACAAACATACTTGAAATAGGTGTAGGATGGAGTGTCCCTACAGGTAGTGCAGGTTTAAATGTTAATGCATTTGAGTTAATCAAGCTGGAGAGCGCTGCTCCCGAGTATCAATACAATCTGAAAGATCACTTGGGCAACGTAAGGTTAACGTTTACTACGAAGCAGAATATAGAAAGCGATACCGCGACACTGGAAGATGAAAATGCAGACGAGGAAGCGGGACAGTTTTTACGATATGACAATGCACGAATTGTAAATCACTTCTTGTTCGATCGCACGAATGGTTCGAAACCAACACAGATAGACGGTGGCGCTCAACGTTTAAGTGGACAGGCTAATGAAGTATATGGTTTAGCAAAATCGTTAAGTGTAATGCCAGGTGATGTTATAAACATGGAGGTTTACGCGAAGTATATCGATCCGAATGAATCGAACCGAACCGCGGCCTTGAATACGCTCATCATGCAGATTGCTGCTGGTACAGCACCGGGTACTACCGTAGTGGATGGAGGAAATTATGCAGCGAGTACAAGTACGTTCCCATTCCCTGCAGATGCTACACAAAATACATCGAGCAGCAATGAGGTTGGTCCCAAAGCGTTTTTGAGTTGGCTGGTATATGATCGTAACTATACTTTGATACCATCGAAGAGCGGCTTCAGGCAAATGAGTTATGTTGCTAAGGAAGATGGTAGTGATGTGGCACATGAGCAGTTATCGGGTTCCGTTACCATTACTGAGCCAGGATATATATACGTATTCCTATCAAATGAACAAGGAGCAAATCCGTATGAAGTATATTTTGATCATTTTAAGGTTGAGTTGGTTAAATCTCATGTAATACAAACGGAAAATTTCTATCCATTTGGAATGACGTTTAATTCGTATAGCAGAGAGAATAGTGTACCTAACATTTATCTGTATAATGGGAAGGAGAAACAGGATGAACTGGATTTAGGATGGTTTGACTACGGAGCAAGAATGTATATGTCAGAGATTGGTCGGTGGACGGCAATCGACTTGAAATCTGAAAAATATTTTTATACGGCCCCTTATGTTTATGCACTAAATAATCCTATTTTTTTTATTGATCCAGATGGGCAGGATGCTATTGGTTCAGTCAACGGTAACACAATAACTATAAAATCAGTTGTCTATATTCAAGGGCACAATGCTACAGCAGCAAAAGCGGCATCAATTCAAAAAGCAATAATGAAAGATTGGGGCAAAAGTTTTACCTACAAAGACGGAGATAAGACTTATCAAGTTAAGTTTGATGTTCAAGTCATGGTCGCTGGGAAAGACAAAGACACCAAGAGCGAGCTTTCCAGTGGAGAAAATTTGACAACTCTGGTTGATGAATCTTCGAAGGAATGGGTATCTAATACGTCTGGTAAAACGGGGGAGTGGGGAGAAGATGAAGATGATAAAACTTATTCCCATGAGTTTGGACATCTTTTAAGCGTCGACGATTTATACTATTATGATAACGAAGGCAATATCCAGAATTACGAAGGTGTTGATGATGATGATAACATGGGTAAAAATGCTTTAGATTCTAAATCAAAAGTCAATGGTAAAACAATAGAAGAAATGGTAGCGTACGTTCTTAAGAACAAAGGAAAGGATAACACTGTGGTGATAAATGTTGGTAACATGGACAAAACAAATACTAACATTAGAGAAGAAAAGAAATTAAAAAAGCGTAAATGACTACAAGGATAAAGGTTTTATTTTTTTTTGTTTTGCCACTATTTTATACTTCGTGTAATAATGTTCAGAATCCCCAAAGTGTTGAAGTAACTTTAGTGAAAGCACTTGATATGCGATGTCGCTATTCTTTTAATTACAATGTTGATAACATCAAAATAACATGTGTAAATACTGTTGGCGATACATGTATATCTAATTTAGCGAACATCAACAAAGAATTTTACAACCGCTTATTTGTCGATTTGAAAATGTTAGGGGATAACTCGTTTGAATTAGAAAAAGTAAATGAAGGACAATTTCTGAAAATAAATATTTCGTGGGAAAATGAAAGTCAACAGGTTGTTATCGTAAAAAATTTTTCACCCAATTCTAGAGACAGTAGTTTGTATAAAATACATTCATCTCTTGATATTCTTTACAACAATCTTGATTCAATTCGTTGCTGGTAACAGGAGTAGCTGGCTTATCTGTAAAGCTTACGAGTCGTATATCACTATAAAGAAAGCTTCGAGCAGCTACTTCTACTACTCGAAGCTTGTGGTATCTATTAATGATGGTGTCCGCCCGGACCATGCACGTGGCCGTGAGAAATTTCTTCGTCAGTAGCATTGCGCACTTCCATAATTTCTACATCAAAATTAAGTTCAACGCCTGCCAGTTCGTGGTTGGCATCAACCGTTACATTTTCCAATCCAACATGTGTTACAGTAACAACATTACCATGATTGGTAGAGAACTTCATTCCGGGGCGTACGTCCTGATCGCCAAAAGCTGAACGTGGTACTTGTTGAATCATGCCCGGATCTTTTTCACCGTATCCTTTGGCAGGTTCTATCTTTAACTGAAACTTATCGCCTTTGCTCTTTCCCTCCAAGCCTTCTTCCATTCCCGCAATCAGATTTCCTGCACCGTGCAGATAGTTCAACGGCTCGCGTCCGCTGCTGGTATCAATAACGTTTCCTTCGTTGTCGCGCAGCGTATAATGAATGGCCGCTACTTTGTTTTTAGTGATTTGCATTGCTAATGATTTTTAAAGTTTCAAGAGATTATCCACGGTTCGGGATGAAATAGGCAGGCAACCTCTGTTATCGTACAAAAGTACTTCTTTTATTTTCTAAAAGTGCTCCTCCGTCTGAAAAGCGATTTCAGCCCCGAAAATTCAACTTTTCGTGCACACGTTAGCATTATTAAAATATTCGGAAACGTTTGTCCTGTGTTTTTGGAAGATTTACCACCCTCCGTATCGGCTCTAAAATCTCAACTTTCAAGTCAATAAATCATTGAGAGTCATGTTTAACTGGATCACCAGAGCATTATCCATCCAGAGGAAGTCGCCCGAAAAAGAACAGCATAAAGTAAGGCTCCTGCTGTTTTTCGAAATCCTTTTAGGACTCATGCTGCTCGTAATCCTGATCGTGCTCTTGAAAATTTTTCTATAACACAATTAACACCTTATGAAAAGAAAACCATTACCAAGTAATCTATCCCGACTGGGCTGGTTGCTGGCAAGCTTCAATAGTTAAATGAAGACTTGATTGGAGAAGTGATTGACGATTGGATTAATAATGATTGCTGAAAAGATGGACGCCTAGTCATCCCGAATATTTTACGACTTGAAAGAAACAAAAACTTTAAACCTAAATCTATGCTAAAACAAATCTACCGAAGCTTATGTATTGCTTCCGTATTTTTCTTACTAAGCCACTCGCTTGCTTTTTCGCAAAGCCGGCTTGTAACAGGAAAAATTACGGACGAGGCTGGTGAAGTATTACCTGGTGTAAATGTTATTAAAAAAGGAACAACTATTGGAACCAGCTCTGATGTAAACGGTGCATTTTCAATTGAAGCAGAAAACAATGATATACTCGTTGTTACTTTTATTGGTTACGCTCCTCAGGAAATTGCTGTGTTGAATCAGACTTCTATAACAGTAGCATTAAAAGAAGATATATCTACGTTGCAGGAAGTAGTAGTTATTGGTTATGGCTCTCTTAAAAAGGAAGATATAACGTCATCTATATCTTCGATATCTGAAAAGGATATTAAAAATTTACCTGTAGCCGGTATAGATCAGGCTATACAAGGCAAAGTTGCCGGGGTAACAATAACGAGTAATGGCGGTCAGCCTGGTGGAGGCATTTCCATAAACGTAAGAGGTATTACTTCTGTTAATGGTAATCAGCCCCTATATGTAGTGGATGGTGTGATCTTAAATGGAAGCAGGAGCAGTATAGCGCAAGATCAACTCGGAGGTATGGCAGGACAAAATGTACAGAGTCCGTTAGCTGCTATTAACCCAAATGACATTGAATCTATAGATGTTTTAAAAGATGCATCAGCACAAGCTATATATGGTGCAAGGGGCGCTAATGGAGTGGTGTTAATTAAAACAAAGTCTGGCAAGGCGGGTGAACCTAAAATTACATACGATGTATACTATGGCGTACAGGAGCTAAGGAAAAAATTAAGTTTAATGGATTTGAAGCAATACGCTGGCTATCAAAATTCACTGGTACCCGAAATAAGAGCTGCCGGTAGTAGTTTGGATACATTAGCTGAATTTAAAAATCCTGCTGTTCTCGGACGAGGAACAGATTGGCAAGACGAAATTTTTCAACAAGGTTCAATTCAAAACCATCAATTGTCTTTTTCAGGCGGCAAAGACAAAACCACATACTATACCTCTTTTAATTATTATAAGAATGAAGGGATTGTAATCGGCTCTGAATTTGAAAGGTTTAATATAAAACTAGGTATAGATCAACAAGTAAAGCCCTGGCTTAAAACCGGTGTTAATCTTAATGTCTCAAAATCAAATCAGAAGATTACGTTAACCGATGGATCGGATGCAGTTATAAGCTTGGCTGTTTATAATAGTCCGGCTGCACCTGTAAGAGGACTGGATGGACAATTCGCTTCCGTATCAAATATAGGAGGTAGTAATTTTGGAAATCCAAATAACCCGGTAGCAATGGCTACTATGCGAAATGTTAAAGCGATACAGTATAAAGCATTTGGTGCACTATACGCTGACATTAATTTCCTGAAGTCGTTTACATTTAGAAATGAAGTAAATTATGACTTCAACCTGGGGCAAAATTCAGCGTTTCAACCGCTCGTACAGAATACAACGACAGGAGAGACTATCTTGTCTCCAAGCAAATTAGTGGAAGACAGAACAACAGCATTGTTTTGGGCACTGAAAAACTACCTGACCTTTGATAGAACATTTGGCAAGCATTATGTAAATGCGGTAGTGGGCCATGAATCAACCCTAAGCAATTTTGATCAGATCACTACATCAAGACAGAATCTTACCAATAACCTGCAATCCATAAACGCAGGCTCTGCAACCAACCAGACAATAAGCGGAGGTAAATATCTTACGGCATATGAATCTTATTTTGCAAGAGCACTATATTCTTTTAAAAACAGATATAGCGTATCGGGTTCAATAAGAAGAGATGGTTCTTCTTCTTTTGGTCCCAGCAAAAAATGGGGTGTATTCTCGGCGGTATCTGCCGGATGGACGCTTTCTGAAGAAGAGTTTATCAAAAACATTTCAGTTATTAATTATTTAAAATTAAGAGCAGGGATAGGATCAGTTGGTAACTCCAATACTGCGAATCAGAACAATGCTTATGCAACAAATGTATCGTTGGTTGCAATCAGTCCATTTGGAAACGGTGCTCAGAACTTCAATGTGGGTAACCCTAATTTGCAATGGGAGTCTGTAGTGACTAAGAATTTAGGAATTGATGCGACCGTGCTTGACGGCATTGTTGATCTTAGTGTGGATGTATATCAAAAGGTATCTACCAAAATGCTGGTGCAGGCTAAACTTCCTGTATATAGCGGTCTTAACTCTGGCAATACGTATAACCCTGTGCAGCCTCCGGTTACAAATGCAGGTAAAATGACTAACACCGGTATAGATATATCTATAACCACTAATAACATCAGAAAAGGTGCTCTTACATGGAAAACCAATTTCATATTCACGCACTATAAAAATGTTTTGAACGATAACGGTGGTGTGCCACAACCTGCATACAGAGAATACGGTAATGCAATTCAAGTAACTAATTCTCCTTCTGGTCAGGCAGTCGGTTCGTTTTATGGTTTAAAAACAGATGGACTGTTCCGTACACAAGGAGAATTGGATGCATTTGGTTTGGCAAACAGCAATAATCAATTAGCGGTTGGTCCGCAAGGTATATACCTGGGCGATGTTCGGTTTAAGGACGTGAGCGGTGATGGTGTAATCAGCTCCCTTGACTTAACAAATATAGGTAGCCCTATTCCGAAGTTTACCTATGGAATGACCAATACCGTAAACTTTAAAAGTTTTGATCTGTCTATACTCATTACAGGAAGTTATGGCGCTAAAATTCTGAATTATACAAAACGTCTTACGGAAGGTCTGTATAATTCATATCTGAACCAATCGACTGATGTATTGAACAGATATACTGCCGAAAATTCGGATGCAACGATTCCTCGCTATAATCAATGGAACGACAACAATAGAAGGTTATCCGACAGATATGTGGAAAGTGGTTCTTATTTGAGAATTCAGAATGTGAGTTTAGGGTATAATATCCCAACCGCGCTTTTAAGCAAGACCAAGTTTACATCTGTACGGGTATATATATCTGCACAAAATCTGAAGACGTTCACAAAGTATTCAGGATATGATCCTGAGATCGGTGCTTACAACAATAACGTGTTCAATATGAACATTGATGATGGGCATTATCCGAATCCAAGAACATTTACTATCGGAGGTAACTTTGTATTCTAAGAACATTTTTAAATATAGAAAAATGAAAAAAATATTTATTATATCGTTATCCCTGTTAATGGTGGTGACCGCTTGTGACGAGTCTTTCCTGGAAAGACCTTCGCAAAACAACCCGACAGAAGAAAACTATTATAATACGGCTATAGAAGTGAATGGCGCTACTGGCTTACTATATAATAAGGTTTGGTATGATTATCAGGATAAAGCATTCCATGCTATAGGAGAGGCGCTGGGTGGTAATATGCTCACAGCCAATGATCCGAACTACGGAGGTCTGGTATATAATAAGTTCACGTTTACAAGCAGTGATGTTTTAGTTGCTTCAAGCTGGGCTTCGCTATATTCTGTTGTTGGTGCTGCAAGTTCACTGATTCAAACCCTTGAGCATAAGAAGGCAGCAGTGTCTGATCCGGCTTATCTGATCCAGGGTATTGCTGAAGCCAGGTTTATGAGAGGGGTTGCTTTTTTCTTTCTTGCCAGAGCCTTTGGTGATGTACCTATTGTAGACGACCCGGTTGCGTTTGCTTCTTCAGGCGTATTTAATTCACCTCGTTATCTGCAGGCTGATGTATTACGATATGTATTGGAAGATTTACAATATGCAGAAGCGAACCTGGCAAGTGAAGCCAGTCAGAAAGGGAGAGTTACAAGTCTATCAGCGTCTGGCATGATGTCTAAAGTTTACCTCTATATAGGAGATTATGCGAATGCTAAAATCAAAGCCGGGTTAGTGATTGATTCTAAAAAATATTCACTTTACCCAGACTACAATGAAATGTTTACGAGTTCAAGTGCAAACAATAATGTTGAGTCATTATTTGCATGGCAATGGATTGCAGCGGGAGGATACTCCGTTGGAAATCCGATTCAGGCTTACTGTGGAACTCAGGCTTTACTGAAACCAACCACCGGGGCAGGCTGGGGATCTGTAATTCCTACCATAGACCTGATACAATCATATGATCCTTTAGATAAAAGAAAAGGCTGGTCAATTATGCAGCATGGATTCTTTAGAGAAGACTGGACGAATATAAATTTCCCAAATGGATATACTTATGATACCACATCTATAGGTGGTGATGAAGCCTTCAAAACGAAAAATGGCTCACGTGCAAATGCGATGAAATATGTTGTTGGTCCAGGTTCTAATGGTGAGAATGTAAATGGCACCTCGACCGATATTTGTACATATATACTTAGATATGCCGATATTGAATTGATATATGCAGAAGCAATTCTGGGTAATAATACATCTACCAATGATGGCGCTGCACTGGATGCTATAAACGATGTAAGAGAAAGAGCGGGCTTACCAGATTTAACATCAATAACCAAAGAGGATATATTGATAGAACGCAGACATGAGTTTGCCTTTGAAGGTGACTACTGGTTTGACATTCAGCGACAGGGGTTTGATAAAGCCAGTGAAATAATAAGCAAACAGGAGAGAGGCTCGTATGACTTTAATGGTAAACTTCAAAGTGAAAAAATCATATTAAGTTCTCCCAGCCAAATGTTTTTGCCGATTCCGCAAACAGATTTAACAGCTAGTCCTATGCTACGAGAAGCCGCTGTTCCATACTATAAATAAACTTTTTCCAAAAGTTAAAATATCAACTATGAAAAATTATCTAAATATACTATTCAAGATGGTTTTGTTTGCAGGGGCGTTATACCTGACCTCCTGTAAAGACGATGAAGTCTCTCCATCTGTTGCACAGATTTCACCGGAGGCCGCAGCTGCTAAATCTCTCCTCACGGTCACAGGAGCAGGCTTGAAAGACATTCAAAAAATTACTTTTGAAAATGGAAATATACCCGCCAGCTTTACTTCAACATTTAACACAGACGGAGCCATTCTTTTCAGAGTACCGGTTGATGCCGTTCCCGGGCAACAGAATATCATTTTTGAGAATGCTGCCGGTAAAACATTTACAGTGCCATTTACAGTTTTAGGCTTGGCAACTATTAGTGATGTTTCAAACTATAACTTTAAGAAGGACACTGAAATTATACTGACAGGTAAAAACCTGGACGATGTAACGAATGTTACTTTCTCAGGCACGACTACAGAGCTTGAAATTGTTAATAAAAGTGCCACAACACTCACTGTAAAATTCCCAGAGGCTGGTCCAGATTTCTATGAATCTACCTTAACAATTACGAATGCTGCCGGGCCTGCAACTACTACACAATCATTTGTGGCGATTGACAATGCAGTGCAATTATTTACAGATGATTATGGTATAAATCCTTCGGGTAATGCTTTCCAAAATGCATCATGGGGACCATCATCTATTAGCACAACAGAGTTTAAGTCAGGAACCGCTTCGTTGTCTTTAGGATATGCTAAGGGTAACTGGAGTCAGGATGGATTCGGTTGGGATAATATATCTAATGACGGTTACAAATATTTATCATTCTGGTTAAAAGGCGCATCAAAAGACTATACGCTTTACGTGTGGTCTTCGGCTCAGCCAGGAACCTTCAATACATATGAAGATTTTAAGAAAATTCTTGTACCGGCCAACGTATGGACTTACTATAAACTTCAGGTAAGCAGCTTGAAAATTTTTGGTGAAAATAATACTACCCCCTGGAATCAGATTGGATGGAGAATTCAGGGACCTGATGATCAGGATGAAACCTTCTATATAGATGATGTGATCCTGGTGAAATAAATTACTAAACCTGCAGGACTATATGTTCTGCAGGTTTATATAGATAACGCTATTCTCTTGGCGGTAATCCTTAACACACCATCGTGTCTGAAACGTTAATTATATCAACACGTTTCGCAAGAGATTGAAGTATTTAAGTATAGATTTTTTAAACCTCTCTGATTTTTTAAATACTTTAGGGTATACTATAGTACTGTTTTACTTATAATTATGGCAAAGGAGAATTAGATCTATGAAAGTAATTTTGATTTGTTTAGCGTTGGTATCAGGTTCGTTGCTACTGTCAGCGCAGACGCTGATCGATAAAAACGCCACCGATAAAACAAAAGCACTGTTTGTTAACCTGAAGAAAATATCATCGCAGGGTATTATGTTCGGGCACCAGGATACCGATGCGTACGGTGTAAAATGGAAAGAGGGAAAAGATCGCTCGGATGTAAAGGATGTATGCGGCTCTTTTCCGGCTATACATGGATGGGATATAGGTAACCTCGGTAGACCTGGCGACAAAAAGTATATAGATAAAGCGATTGCCGGGATACAAGCTACCTACAGACGTGGCGGCATCAGCACGATATCGTGGCATGTAGATAATCCTATATCAAAACGCAACGCATGGGATACTATACCAGCAGTAAAAGATATACTGCCCGGTGGTAAAGAGCATGCCTTCTTTGTTACACGGCTTGATGCTGTAGCCGATTTTTTGAAGAGCTGTAGAGATGGCGATACACCTATACCGGTAATATTCCGTCCATACCATGAGCACAATGGTAACTGGTTCTGGTGGGGAAAAGGACATTGCACTGAACAGGAATATATAGCATTATGGAAATTTACAATAGCATACCTGCGTGACACCAAAAAACTTCGTAATGTTATTTATGCCTTCTCTCCCGACAGAAGTCGCATGAACCTGCAGGATGCTAAAGCTTCATACCTATATGCATATCCCGGTGATGACTATGTTGATATGTTGGGACTCGATGACTATATGGATGTAGGCGTGGAGTGGAACAAAAAATCTGCGACCGAACAACAACAGGATTTCGTCACCGTGATGCGTACTATTTCTTCGCTTGCAAAAGAACGGAACAAAGTAGCTGCGCTTACCGAAACCGGCTTGGAAGGTGTTACCAATCCTCAGTGGTTTACACAGGTTATACTCGATCCGCTGAAAGCTAACAACATTGAGGTTGCTTACGTACTGGTTTGGCGCAACGCTAACGAAAAGCATCACTATGCTCCGTATAAAGGTCACACATCAGAAAAAGATTTCATGCGTTTCTACGAAGACAAACATTCGCTTTTTGAAAGTGATATCCAGAATATGTATGTGCCGGGCAAGACACTTATAAAATGATTACCTGAAAACAGTAGATGCAGTACGAAATTAATTTCGGATTACCGATATTTCAGACCGGATCCCCGGCTACAGTAACGGGAACACTGGTAATACACATCTAATGTTAATTAAACCCAAATGGTAACTTTTTCTAACACAGACTCCAAGCAGCAAATTTTCAGCAAAGTACAATCGTATCTCGATGAGTTAGGATTGAAAGTAGTAGCAAAAGATTTTGAACGTCCGTGGGGAGGTTTCTTTGTAATCGATGAGACACAGGCACGGCAATTTGCCAGTCACTTTTTTCCGGGCATCGAAATAAATGATCTCAAGATCAGCGAAAAGCTGAGTCCGAAAATTCTGATGGTGCAACCCGATAAACGTTTGTCGTGGCAGTATCACCACAGACGTGCAGAGATATGGAAACTTGTAGCAGGCGAGGCTGGTGTTATTACAAGTCAGACCGATACAGAAGGACCACTTCAAAAACTGGAGATCGGTGAAATCATCCGCCTGAACTGTGGACAACGTCACCGTCTTGTAGGACTTAAAGGCTGGGGTATGATCTCGGAAATATGGCAGCATACCGATGCGAGTCAGCCTTCAAACGAAGATGACATCGTGCGTGTGCAGGATGACTTCGGCAGATAAGAAACAACATGCACATCGTTCGGAAAAAATATTGGGCTACGGCTATTGTTATACTTTTAGTAAGACTTGCCGTAGCTCAACCTTCCGGACTCCCCGATAAAGAAATTATTTTTGATCAGCTTCCGGAGAAGCTGGGGTTGTCTCAAAGTTCAATTAACTGTGTCCTTCAGGATCGTGAAGGATTTTTGTGGATCGGCACATGGTCNNGGTAAACTCAAGAGCAATAAGATATCCGCTATATTTGAAGATCGCCATGGATACCTGTGGGTAGGTACACACATGGGTGGTTTATTCCGGTATGATAAAAGCACCGGCACGTTTCTACAGTTCAGTCACAACGCACAGGATACAGGCAGCCTTTCGCACAACTATGTAAACTGCATCGGTGAAGATCAACGGGGAAACCTGTGGGTCGGTACCGAGAACGGCTTGAATGTATATGACTCTGCAAACAATAAATTTATACCCTTCTTTGCCAGCGATAATGATACGACTGCACTTGCCAACAATATAGTTACCGATATATATCTTTCATCTGCAAGAGAGTTGTGGATTGCTACTGCGAACGGACTGAGTAAAGTTGTGCGACATGCTTCGGGTAAATATACTTTTCGTACGTACCGCTACACGCAAGACATTCCCAATCAATATCACCATAACTATATATTCAAAATCAGGGAACTCACACTGAAGGGAAAATCATCTATATGGTTCTGTACCATTCGCGGACTCAAGAAACTGGAAGATAATGTTATTACGAATTACATTGTTCCTGATAAGCCGCCAAGTTTCAGCTTTATCCGTTCCATGTATGTGGTGCCGGGTAATAGCCCCTATATTATAACCGGCTCCGAAAAAGGTATTGGATTTTTTAATCCATCAACGAATCATTTCACAAAACTACTCGGTGATTTTGACGAATCCGCTAATCTTTCGCACAGCACGGTAACATCTATATACCTGGACCGGGGCGGTGTATTGTGGGTAGGAACCAAGAAGGGACTGAATAAATTTGACAGCTACTCAAAAGACTTTGAAGCCTACCGGACAATTACGTTCGATAAAGGTAAAAATATTATCACCGGTCTGCGCAGCTCAACCGATCACGGTTACTGGATTGCTACCATTGGTGGAGGTCTCTATAAGTTGAATGATAAGGCATTTCAACGCATCCGTATTGTAGATCGTGATGACAATGATTTCGTCAATTTCATTCAGACATTGTATACGGATACACGAGGCTATATATGGCTCGGTACTGCGGGCGGAGGTATCTATAGGTTTCATCAGAATGATGTACTTCCTACCGGTGTTGTAAAACGATTCGATCACTACATTGCTATATCTCTTACCAACAGCGACTATATTATGTCGTTTACGGAAGACGGAGCCGGTGATGTATGGGCCGGTACCTGGAGTGGCGGACTGAACCGGATCAGTCCTGATGGTAAAATTACTCCGTTTGCCTATCCGGTGTTACGTGAAGCTCCGCTTGTTGTACTGCATGCTGATCGAACGGGAACAATATGGGCTGGCTCACGCGGTAACGGTTTGTATCGTGTTAAACCAAAAGGCGATACGCTGGATATACATCACTTCAGTAAGCAACACAGCAAAGATGAAGGAGGTATATCAAACGATTTTATCAATGCGATCTATGAAGATCATGCGGGACTGTTGTGGATCGGAACGGAGGGCGGTCTTAATTCATTGGACCGAAGAACGGAAGAATTTAAACAGTATAAAATCGAAGAAGGTCCGAGTAACAATGTTATTGTAAGTATACAGGAAGATGATAGTGGTAAACTTTGGCTTGCACATTGGGATGGACTTACGATCATCGATCCTTCGGATGCACAGTTCGTAAAACATTACGATCATCACGATCGCATTCAGGGCGGATTTTTTTACAACAACGTGAGCTATAAAGATGATGGGGGGCGTTTGCTCTTTGGCGGATCAGAAGGATTCAACATCATCAACCCCAACGCGGTTGTTACCAATCCGAATTTCCCGAGGGTAGTTGTTAATGATTTCCAGATATTCAACCGCTCTGTTCTTTTTGGACAGCCCTTTGATGGTCGTGTGATTCTTGATAAACCTTTAGCAGCAATGAATCACGTAACGCTAAAGTATAACGAGAACTCAGTCTCTTTTGAATTTACAGCACTCGATTATGCTGCTCCCGAAAAGACAAGGTATGCATACATGCTGGAAGGCTTCGATAAAGAATGGAACTATACAAACGCTTCCAGGCGCTATGCCAACTATACCAACCTGAACGGTGGTGAATATACTTTTAAAGTCAAAGCTGCCAATAATGAAGGTGTATGGAATGAACAGATCAGCACTGTAAAACTTGTTATCAATCCTCCGTGGTGGAAAACGATCTTGGCACGAATTATATATGTAGTGCTGGCTTTAGGGCTGCTGCATTTGTTTCGTACGCTGGTACTCATGCGTGCAAACTTTAAGCACGATCTTAAACTCGAACGCCTGCAGCGCGAGAACATGGAGAAACTTAACTATGCAAAGCTGCAGTTCTTCACCAATATATCACACGAATTTCGTACACCACTCACGCTTATACTTGGTCCATCGCAAAGCCTGCTCGATCGGGGTGAAGGAGGTAAAGAAGTACGCGATCAATTGTTGAATATAAATGCCAATGCCCAGCGTTTATTACGATTGGTAAATCAGTTACTCGATTTTCGCAAAGCAGAATCCGGGAACCTCAAACTCGAAGTATCAGAAGGAAATATCATCAAGTTTGTAAAAGAAGTAAAACTATCATTTGATACACTGGCGGAGCAGATGAAGATTGATTTTTCATTCTATGCTTCATCCAATATTATAAAAGTATGGTTCGATCGCGATCAGTTTGAAAAGATCATGTTCAACCTGTTGTCCAATGCATTCAAGCACACACCGGAAGGTGGTAAAATTATGATACAAGTTATCGAAGGTGCAGAAGATGTAATGATCACGGTTCAGGATACCGGTAAGGGCATCAAGCGTGAACACTTCGAAAGTATATTTCAAACGTTCTTCAGTTACGATGAAGACAAGCATCATACGGGCACGGGTATAGGATTGGCCTTGGCCAAGAGCCTGGTGGATATGCATCATGGCAAACTGGTTGTGGCGAGTGAAGAGAATTCGTACACACGCTTTACGATAACACTTCCCAAGGGGTCAGCACATTTTGATACATCTGAGCTGTCTTCGGTCTCAAAGGACCTGGAGACCATGGATCGCTACCCCGCTCTCACACCAGAACCACTATATATACCGGAAAAGGAAACAGATGCTACCAGCGACAATTTGAAAGATTTGCCGAAGCTGCTGGTCGTAGAAGATAACGATGAAGTACGATCGTACATCAAGTCTGTCTTTGAAGGAACCTATATAGTGTTACAGGCATGCGAGGGTAAAGAAGGTTTGGATATAGCACTGGAAGAAATGCCTGACCTGGTGATCAGTGATGTAATGATGCCGGTGATGGATGGCATTACCCTGTGTACACAATTAAAGTCGAACGTAAAGACCTCGCATATACCGGTTATTCTACTTACAGCAAGAACTTCACTGATCTTTAAAGTGGAGGGACTTGAGACCGGTGCCGATGACTATATAACAAAACCATTCAATCCGAAAGTACTTCAGCTAAAGGTGCGCAACCTGATGCGCATGCGCGAACTGATGCGCAAGATGTTTCGCGATAATGAAGTACTGAATATTGAGCCCAAGCGTGTAACACTTAACTCCGCGGATGAATTATTTGTACAACAGGCACTGGAGAGTATCGAAAAGAACATGAGCAACCCCGATTATGCCGTTGATGATTTAGGGCGTGATGTAGGCATGAGTCGCACACAACTATATAGGAAATTAAAAGCACTTACCGGCCAGTCTGGCAATGAATTTATCCGTGTTATTCGTTTGAAGCGTGCTGCACAACTGCTGGAACAAAATCAACTTACCATTGCCGAAGTTACCTACGAAGTAGGCTTTACTGATCTGAAATATTTTCGCGAGTGCTTCAAAAAACTCTTTGGTGTAACGCCNNAGACTGAAACGATGAGTCGTTGTAGATGAATACAAAAGTTCCGGTTATATATGATCCTTCTATTTTTGTACGCCCGATTTTCTGATTATAGATAGGTCTATGACTGAACCAGATTTGCATTGAGTCAGGACTAAAATATATAACATCGAGATTTTCAAAACCTGAAGTGCGCATTTCCTGGACAGAGTATATAGCAGCCTCGCTAAAGTTACTCAACTCCCATATACTGGCTGGAAAAGTATTTCGATCTGTCCTGTAATTTTTAATGGAATCTCTGAATTTATAGGTGGGCGCAATTTGTTTTTTGGCTTTCCTGATTCCGTTGGGTATAGATATCTCAGCATCGTCCCTGCGAACTTTTGTATGCGATGTGTAATCGTACTTGTAGAAGCCGAGTGCCGTACAGCCTTGAACAATTACGACAATTATAAACGAGTATAGGAGCTTAGTAGAACGCATTTGATTTTAGGAGATTCTTAGTATAGTATGTACCCAAGTTTTACGCTCAGGTTTATATTTTGACTCCATTCTTTTTGGTGTGTATCAAAAATGATTGCATAACCAGGAGTGAATTCAAAACTTAATTTCTTCCCGATACTTCTTTGAAGGCCCCAGGCAGGAATAATTACTATCACTGGATTGTCGTATAAATTTCTTGAGGTAATCGGAGTACTTCGATATCCAGTCTTAACACAGAAGAAATTGCCGGCATTGTTATTCATTTTTTTGTGCCTTCGACATCTTGTGGCCAAATTATAATACCACCTGTTTTCAATAGATACTATGGGGGACAGTTCATATCCAAACCGATTTCCATAGAGCGATCCACCTCCCACATAAAAACTATAGCTTAGACCTATTTCGTAATTGATGGTTAAGTTTTTCGCAATCAGTTTTTCATAGCTTAGACCAAGCCCTATTATACTTGTATTTATTTCGAGTTGTTTCGTTTTAAGTGAAGTTGTATCGCTTAAACCCTGTGCATTAATCGTTCTAATAGGAGACATTAGTAGAACAATCAACATGTTAATCTTTAGTATCCGTAACATATTTCATAATCCATGATTATAACAAAGCTTTATAATCGCTATCAACGGCTTTATTATACGACCTATTTCTTATCTACACGAGCTCCTTTCCAGTTCCCGCTATATTTTCCTGCACCATAAATGCTTCCGCTTACAATTTTATATGCAGTTGCTGATCCATTTGCGCTGAAGTCTTGAGTATTGACAGAGGTACCATTGGGCTTCCATTTCAAGGTGATTCCTGCATTCCAGTCAAATACTTTATTAATGCTATTCGTGTTATTTTCGGCTACTTCGTATCTTCCAAATACCAGCTTTATCCTGTCCGGATAAATGACTCTGAACATTTTTACATAATCTTCTCTATACTGAAATTGACCAGGAGCGAGTGTTACAAAAGCATAGTTATAAATCTCATTAAGGGTTGCTCTGAATTGTCCTTCCAAAATTCCATTTAAAGCATCATTGATCTGTCCTTTTGGAATAGTATACCCTGCTACTGAGATAGAATGTGTCGCAAAGTTAATGTCGCCTAGTTTCACATTTCCGAAGTCAACGGTGGGTATATTTGGTTGTGGTGCGTTAGGAAGCATCAAATCTATGATTAATCCATCCCACCCTAAGCGAAGTTCTTCAGCATCATCATTCCTCCATATACCAGTCCAGCCCTTTCTTTGCATTTTAACGTTAATGCCGGCAGAGGCATATACTCCAAAATTAACATTGTAAAAATTTACTCTTATACGATGCTTGCTATCAAATTTTTCTGTGTGTGGTTTCGTTCTTCCAAATACATCTTGAAGTAATGACCCTGCCCAAGTCTTTGCATCAAAATTGTAAGTGGGAAACCGGTCGTAAATATACTCTGGAAGTAAATCATTTGTGGTTTCTCTGCCATTTCTTGGCGGGCCGGATTGTGTTGATAATCGTGGGGCGGCCGAAACTATATGGTTGTTATTAAAGCTATCCAATCTGTAAATACCAGGCTCAACAAAATAGAAATCTTCCGATTGCAATTGTTCACCCGGAAACATTCTGTTCGAAATAGTTAATTGCATGTTACTGTTCTCTATACCTTTCAATGTCTCATTTAATCTATTTCGTTTTTCTGGAAGGCAAATATATGTGCCATACTGTGTTACTTTATATAACGTTCCTTCAACTTGAATTTCGTGATCTCCGTTAAGAAGGTTTTCGAAGTAAGGATCAATAATCAGGGTATCAGTTTCAAGTATATCAATACTGTCAGAAGTTACTCTTGCAATATTTTCCGAAAGTAGTTTTTCATATTTAATATCATGAAGTGACAAAAAATTGATTTTGCCAGTATACTTCTTTAGAATGACTTTTGCCTCAACGTTGTTTTCAATTAATTCTGATATATAATTTTTAAATATATCTCTTGAAGCAAAATTCAAGCGATTTTCAATAATAGTAACCGGGTGGTTAGTTTCGAAGGTCTGAGAGCTAACGATCTCCTCATGCTCACTACAACAGAGTAACGTTATGCAAACAGTAAATATGACTAACTGAATTTTGAAAGATGTAAAGATTCTCATTTTGATTAACGGTTTATACTGATGCTGCAATATATTTAATCCGCTAGCGAAATGAGCTAATGAAGATTACTCAGTGGGATGTGCGTATTTATACGTATATATAATATACTGGTATAACTTTAGTTGATTTGGTGTTGCTACATTTAATTGGAGGTCGAAAATTTATAAGTTATCAGTATCCTCTTCTGAAGTAGTGTTGTTGTCTATAGGATTAACCGAATCAATCTCCACAGAACTCTTACTCACCCTTTGCTGATACTCTTTTGGCGTGACACCAAATTCTGCACGGAAGCATTTGGAGAAATAGGAGAGGTTGGAGAATCCTACTTCGTACATGATTTCGGAGATGTTGCCTTCTTTATTGCCGAGTAAAAGCGATGCTTTTTTGATCCTGTATTTCCGGATGATATCGTTCGGAGAAAGTTGTGTAGTGGATTTCAGCTTACGGTATAAATGTGTAGAACTCATGCCGACTTCCTCACTCAGCATCTCAACACTGAAATCTGCATTGGATATATTGGCTTCAATAATGTTCATCACCTTGCGAATAAATTTATCATCAACGTTCTCGCCTGTCGTGGTGGCTGTCGGTTGTACAATCAACTCATGGCGGAAATAATCGGCAAGTTCTTTTTTGCGTTTCAGTAAGTGATCTATGTGTGCTTCGAGTAAGTCAATCTCAAAAGGTTTGGTAAGGTATATATCGGCACCCGTACTAAGTCCTTCGATCTGTTGCGATGTAAGTCCTTTTGCCGTGAGTATAATAATAGATATATGGCTCGTTTTCGGATTGCTTTTTATTTTACGACACATCGAAAGGCCATCCATTACCGGCATCATAATATCACTGATGATAATGTCTGGTAAAAAACTGTTGGTCTTGGCTAAACCTTCTTCACCGTTTTGTGCCGTCACAAAGTTATACTTGTCTTTAAGACTCACCTGTATAAACTCGGCTATATCATAGTTGTCTTCAATGATTAGTACCAGGGGTTTGCCTGATTCCAATCCATAGCGATAAGCCTTGGCGTGATCATCTGCCGGAGCCGATTTTACAGCAATGAGATTCACTTCATCGTTATCTGTTGCTTCAAACGGGAAGTGCTCTGAGCCGAGTGGAAGAATCAAGGTAAATGATGTACCCCTGCCAAGCGCGCTTTCCACTTTTACTTCTCCGTGGTGGAGCTTGGCATACTCGGCAACCAGTGTAAGTCCTATACCCGAGCCTGCTTCCATTTTCTTTGCAGCGTTGGTCTGGTAGAATCGTTCAAAGATATGCGCGACTTCATCCTGCGGTATACCTATACCGGAGTCGCTCACAATTACTTCAATGGCACCTTTGCTATAGATATCACTTTTGCCGTGCAGCTCTACCATCAGGTGTACACGTCCACCTTTCGGAGTAAATTTAAATGCATTGGAGAGCAGGTTGAAAAGAATGGTTTCAATCTTCTCCGTATCGGCCCACACCAGGCATTCATCTATACCTTTGTTGAAGGAAAATGTGATGTCTTTCCGTGAGGCTTTATCTGTGAAGAGTGAATACATCTCCTGGCAAAACTGTACAATATCAAAAGATGTAATGCGTAATTGCAGACTGTCGTTTTCAAGTTTTCGGAAATCGAGTATCTGGTTTACTACGCGTAACAAGCGCTGCGAATTTTTTTCAGCAAGCGATAGTAATCTTTTGTTCTCTTCCTGCAGGTTATTTTGTTTGAGCAGTTGCTGGATCGGTGGCAGTATAAGACTGATCGGAGTACGCAGTTCGTGCGAAATGTTAGCAAAGAATTGCTGCTTGGTTTGTACAATCTCTTCCGCATGTTCTTTTTCCATGCGTGTGATCTTGAGTTCATTCTTGAGATGCAGTCGCACAGAGTACGTTCGCAGTGCTACAATGATGATGGTTATAGCCAGCACTATGTACAAACAGATAAAGCCCGTACTTAAAAACAGCGGAGGCTTTACGCGAATGCTGATGGTAGCAACACGATCGCTCCATATACCATAGTTGTTTGTGCCTTTTACCGAAAGGGTATAGGTGCCGGGAGAAAGATTGGAATATACTGCGAAGTTCTTGAGTCCGGACACATAATTCCAGTCGCGATCAAAGCCATCCAGTTTATAGGCATATACATTGCTGGAAGGTTGCCAGTAATGCAGAGACGAAAATTCAAACGCCAATGATCGCTGTGCGTAGTCCAGCGTCAGGTTGTCGGTAACGGATATATCCTTTTGCAGCAATACGGTGCCATCAATAGCCTCATCGGTGGCGATGATCTTGTTGTTGATTTCAAGTGCAGTGATATAAATATTCGGTTCAAATACATTCGGCTTGATAGCAGGCGAGAGTCGCACGTAACCATTGTCTCCACCAAAAATGATATCTCCATCAGGTGTGTTCGCTACACAGCCATCAAAAAAACTCTTTAAGGGTATATCTTTTTCCAGCGGAAATATTTCAAGCTGGTGATCGGGCACTGTAAACTTCAGAACAAAATTACTCGCAGCACACCATATATTTCCTTCGCTGTCTTCGGTGATGCTCGCCAATGTTACATCATTGCCTGTTATTACCGGGTAAAATATAGCAGAGTCTGTCTGCGGTTTATACTCGATCAGTCCGTTGGCAACCCCTGCCCATAAACTTCCCCTGCGCGAGAAGTATAAACAGCTTATATCTTTTTTATTGGACACCGCGTTGAATGCGTGGATACTCGTGCTCTTGTGCGATTGCAGATCGATGCGAAACAGTTCGGCATAATGTGTTGCCCATATAGCATTGGCTCCGCTTACATTTTTGGAAGAACCAAAATCACCCGCAAGTTCGAAATGTATAGAAGAAATTTCGCGTAAGTTTCCCACTACCTTAAACAAGCCGCCTTCCCACGCACTTACCCAAAACGAGCCGTCTGTTCCTTTCGTAAAGCGTGCTATATAATTAGAGGTAAGTCCATTCGTTGCATTCGCGCTGATGGCGTACATCTTCTGGTTGGCTTCATCCCATATATTTATACCGCCTGCAGTGCCAATCCAGATGCGTCCGTAATCATCTTCTTCCAGGGCAAATGTATTGTTGAGCTGGATGCGATTATTTTCAGGAGCACCGGTCTCAAATACTTTACGCGTTTTGGTTGCCGGGTCAACACGAATTACACCGTGCAGCGTAGCCAGCCAGAGTATACCTTTCCTTGTTACCAACACAGCCTTTACCTGGTTGCCGATGGTTTCATTGTTGATCGGGTACGATACTTCATGATAGGTATAAAAGTTTCTGAATTTATTCAGCCTGCTTAATCCGTTGGATGTAACAAACCAGATCACACCACCTGTATCTTCATAAATCTGCCAGATAACATTGTTGGCGATAGAATAAGAGAGCTGCGGATTATGAAAATATACTTCGTTGGTTTGGGTAGATGCATTGAAAACATTAAGACCGAAATCTGTTCCAAGCCACAGATTTCCTTTACCATCCGGGTATATACATTTGATCACTTCATTGCTGAACGCGATATCTTTTTCGGAATAACGTTTATACGTATTCGTATAGGTATTGAAGAGGCAAAGCCCGGTCTCCGTGCCAACCCACACCAACGAATCCGATTGTGCGGAAGCAGGTTTAATATCACCACAGATCAGGTTATTCTTCAGCGAAGGTTTATAGTTCCCTTTCAGATCGAATGTCTCAAAAGCATTTTTACCTTTTGCAAGTTTGTTCAGCTTGTCATACGTGCCTACCCAAAGATTGCCGCGCGAATCTTCATATATAGAGCGAACTGTATTATGACTCAGGTGATTATTTTGTGCGGTATAAACACTATATTTTCCGTCAGACAATGTATAGCGAACCAGCCCGTTGGCCGTACCGATCCAGAGTATATTGTTCGCTCCTTTATGTAATGTGCGCACCACTACATTTTTGCCGAGGTCTATACGCGTTACTTCAAAGGTGGCAGTGTTAATCTTGCAAAGTCCTTTCCAGGTCCCTACCCATAAGTAATCTCCGGCTACAAGCATGGAACTGATCTCGTTTGCCGGTAGTGTATTTACACCTTCACCTTTTTTAAAAGTTATAAAGCGATAGCCGTCATACCGGCACACACCGTTGGCCGTACCGATCCACATGAATTGATTCTGATCCTGCGCCACAGCACTGATAATGTTGGAGGGCAGTCCATCGCGAACCGACAAGGTTGAAAAGAATGGTGACTCCGCGAAAGCGCTGCCAAGTGCTGCCAGCACAAACAGAAAACTCAGAACAGCCTTTGGAATTTTGGGGAAGTCGATCATACCGCGGAACATCATCGATATTAAGTACGCTACATTTTACATCGTATGCAATCGTTTTTTGCATGCGTGTGCACACTCCGTTGCGGATGACTGAAAATTCATGCAAAAAGAAGGATTCCGACTTCGTGTGGTTGGTTTTTTGTCGATTCCTGTATGATTTGTGTTAATCGTTGCAATCGTTTGAATATACCTTGCAATCGGTTGATGAAACTTAAACCATCTACGTATGATTAAAAAATTACTCTTTACAATGGCCGTGCTGATAACGGTGTGCTACGGCCTTCAGGCACAGCAAAAGGTTATCACAGGAAAGATTACGGATGAAAACGGAAGTGAACTGCCCGGTGTAAATGTTCTGCTGAAAGGAACAAGCCTCGGAACGGTTACTGACCAGGCAGGTGCTTACTCACTTTCGATTCCCGAGTCAGAAGGTTCAGGAAC
>DJFR01000065.1:31998-36603 GCA_002432545.1 Flammeovirgaceae bacterium UBA5867
TATGGTACACAACGCAGAGAAGATATATCCGGTGCAGTATCATCAGTAAAAGCATCCGAACTTCCGCAAGTTGCCAACACATCAATCGATAACTTGCTACAAGGTCGTGCTGCAGGTCTTAACCTTACACAACGCAGTGCACAGCCCGGTGGCGGTCTCAACGTAAACATACGTGGTGCTATATCTCCGAACGGAAACAACACTCCGCTATATGTTATCGATGGTGTGCCGGTGCTCAATAACGGTACGTCCGAGCCTTCACTCAACGACAGCAACCTCGGATACTATGGTGGTGTAGATCGCAACCCGTTAAGCAGTATAAATCCTTCTGATATAGAGTCTATTGATATATTGAAAGATGCCAGTACTACTGCTATATATGGATCGGCCGCAGCAAACGGAGTGGTATTGATCACAACCAAAAGAGGAAAGGCAGGAGCCGTAACAACCGAGTATCGCGGAAGCTATACCATTCAGTCTCCGAAAGATTATTATGATTTGCTGGATGCTACACAATTCATGCAGCAACAAAACAGACTTGCCAACGATAAATATTTATATGATAACGGTCTTGCTCCGTATGGTACTACCGATCCCGGTTCTGTGGGAGCATTTACTCCGAAATTTACCGATGAACAAATTAGTCAGGCAGGTGCCGGTACCGACTGGACTGATAAAGTAATGCGCAACGGAAGTATACAGGAACACAACATCTCGCTCTCCGGTGGAACAGATAAAACGAAACTATATACTTCCTTCAACTATTATAACAACAAAGCTATACTTGAGAACTCTGACTTTGTACGCTATACCGGCCGTGTAAACCTGGAACAGAAATTAGGAGGTCGCGTTAAGTTTGGTTTGAACCTGACGTTGAGCCAGATCGATAATAACAATGCCTCGTCTGGTGCCAATGCCGGTGGTGTAGAGAAGTATAATATGCTGCAATCGGCATACGCATTCTCGCCAACGGTAGGGGTATACGATGAGGATGGTAACTATACCCGCACGTTCGATCCGCTCATTACCAACCCGATGGCGTTTCTGATCATCAAAGATAAAACGCGTACAAGCCGTATCATTGCTTCGCCAACCGTAGAAGTAAAGATAACCGATGCACTGAAGGGAAATGTAGTAGTAGGTATAGACAAGCAATCGTCAACACGTAATTTCTATTTGCCGCGTGCTGTGCAGAACTCGCAGTTGCCGGAAGGTATGGCACAATTAGGACAAGGTAGTCTGGACAACTATACTACCGAAGCATACCTCACCTACGATAAGAAAGTAGGCCCCGGAAATCTATCGTTGGTACTGGGTGCCGGATACTATAACAGCGTACAGGAATCATTCAGTATGCAGGCTGTTGATTTCTTTACCGATGCCCTGTCGTATAACAACATTGGTATAGGAGCGAATAAGGAGAAAGCGCTGATGAGTTCATACCGTTCGCCAAACGCGACCAAAATATCACAGTTCTTCCGTGCGAACTATTCGTTACTTGATAAATATATAGTAACATTTACCGGAAGACGTGATGGTTCAAGTACATTTCCAAAAGATAAATACGGATTCTTCCCCGGTATATCGGCTGCATGGCGCATCAACCAGGAAGACTTCCTGAAGAATTCAACACTCATCTCTGATCTGAAACTGCGTGCCGGTTATGGAACAGTGGGTAACGATCGCATTTCTCCAACCAATGCGTTGGACTTGTATGAATCCGGTTTCTACTACCTCATTGGCAATACATACTATAATGGTGTAACACTGGCGCAGGTTGGTAATCAGAACCTGACCTGGGAGACGGATGTGATGATTAACGTTGGTCTCGACTTCGGATTATGGAGCGATCGCATCAGCGGTTCACTCGAAATATACCAGCGCACGGCAAAAGATCTGCTGGACTTTAACAAACTCCCTTCCAACAATGCAGACGGACAAGTAGCGGCCAACGTAGGGTCTACCCGCAGCCAGGGTATTGAGCTCTCCGTTACATCAACCAACATCGATAACGGTTCATTACGCTGGTCAACAACCTTGAATGTATCGACTTTTAAAGCGTATTGGGTAGAACGTAATCCGCAGGTAGCCTTGCCTGAATATATAGGCGAGACTGATCCGATCAATGCGGTATATGGCTGGCGTACCGATGGTATCATTACCAGCACAAGCGATGTACCTTCATACATGGCCGGAGCAAAACCGGGTAACATTAAATATGTAGATAACAATGGCGATGGCGAATTGAATAGCAAAGATGTTGTGATGCTCGGTAACACCAGTCCGAAGTGGAATATAGGTTTTGGCAATACGGTTACCTATAAGAATTTCGATTTGAACTTCTTCTTTTATGGTTTCTTAGGACAATCAGCATTCAATAATTACTCAGGCTTCTATGATCCGCTACGCATCGCGAACTCCAACTCGCAAAATACAGTAACGGATGTATCGCGCATCTGGACAGCCGAGAATACAACGGGTGATCTACCCGGTATAGCGAGCAATCCGTATAGCGGAAGCAACCCTACCGGTACACATGATTTCTATTTGGAGAAAGCAAGTTTTGTTCGTCTCAAGAATATCACACTGGGTTATCGTTTACCGGATCAGCTGTGGGGTAATCGGAAGTTCATTCAGTCTGCGCGCATCTTCGTAGATGTACAGAACCTCGCGGTGTTCTCGAATTACAATGGTTACGATCCGGAATTTACGGAAGTGAACCCGTATCCACAGGCATTGTCTACAACCTTTGGTGTTAATCTCAAATTCTAAAATGAACGTACGTATGAAAAATATACATCACTATAGCAAGCGTTCCCTGCTGCGTACACTGATTGCGATGGCGGTTACACTGGTGCCACTGGCCGCCTGTGACGATGCGCTCGAAACAAAAGTATATACACAGGTAAGTCCTGAAAACTTTTTCAAAACTGAAGCTGATTTCAATGTAGCCGTGGTTGCATTATATAGTCCGTTCTCTACCAACTGGGGCATGGCGGATCCGGGCGATGGCGTGTGGTATAACTCACTCTATAATGCTGATAACAAAACATACCTGATGCGCAGCATTCTCTCTACAGATGAAATGGTGAACGGATGGGATCCTAACCTGGAGAATTTTACGTTTGGTCCTTCTACATGGTCGGGCTCCAATGAAACTGTGTACTATAAGATCCGCTATGTGGCACGGGCTACGGATGTGATCAACAAGATCAGCAATGCTACCGGAGGAACAGAGGCAGTGCGTAAGAAATATGTAGCAGAAGCCAAAGTGTTACGTGCATGGCTTATGTATATACTCTATGATTTCTTCGGACCGGTAAATGTAAAACTTGATCCTGCTACGTTGAATGACACCGAGATAACACCACGCCTCAGTGATGCAGCATATACCACACAGATTGAGACCGATCTTACCGAAGCAATTCCTGATCTGGAAGATATGTATAACGGAAACACGTCACAGTGGGGCCGCGTTTCCAAGGGAGTTGCGTGTATGGTTTTGCTGAAACTATATATGCATACCAGGCAGTGGGCAAAAGCAGAAGCCGTAGGAAAAGAAATACTTTCTATGGGATATGCGCTTGAACCAAACTATGCCGATGTATTTACCAAGCGAGGCAACAACGAGCTGATCTATGCAGTACCGGCAAGCGATGCTACACCAAATTACTATATACAGGAAGTGTTGCCTTCTGATTTTCGTCAGGCAGGGTCGATCACGCGTAAAGTAGGTGGATGGAGCGGTTACAATATGCCGTGGAGCTTCTTCGATAAATTTGAAGCGAACGATGAACGCAAATCGACCATCATTGACAAATATACTGCCGACTGGGGTGAAGTAGATCGTACCGATAGCTGGTGGAAAGGTCCTCTGCCGTTGAAATATACTTCCTTCAATGGTGATGGTCCGGGCTATGCGATTGATGCAGTCGTGTTCCGTTTGGCAGAAGTATATCTTTCAATTGCTGAAGCGATTAACGAACAACGCGGTCCGTCAGAAGCGTATGCGTATGTGAACGAAGTACGTGCACGAAGCAGCGTAGCCGATTTCGAAGATATGACGACAGATGAATTTCGCGATGCTATACTGGATGAACGTGGTCGCGAGTTATTTGCAGAAGGTGTACGCAGGCAAGACTTGATCCGTCATGGTAAATTTATTTCGAATGCCAAAGCCCGTGGTAAAGATGCTAAAGAGTACCAGGTATTGTTCCCGATACCGAGTGCTGTGATCATTGAAGGAAAAGGCATCATTGAACAGAACGATGGTTATACCAACTGATAATAGCTAGCCAGTGGGATGTGTAAGGCGAACTGCTTTGCACATCCCTTTTTTTTCTGATTCTTAAAATATATACATACAAAACTGTTCGTCATGAAAAAATATATAATAACGATGTCAGCCGTATGGCTGCTGGTATTTTTTGTGGGCTGTCAGCAGGAGGTTGTTGTAGAGGAAGAGATAGCAGGGAAGGACGTTGTACAATCGGAGCAGGCATCTGCAAACGCAAGAGTGAGTGGACTTACGTACCGCGGAATGGATTTGTCATTTGCCTATAAAATAGAAACACAGCGAGGTGGTAAATTTTACTATGCCAATGG
>DJFR01000065.1:36628-68681 GCA_002432545.1 Flammeovirgaceae bacterium UBA5867
ATGCTTACACTTCATTACTCCGATACGTGGGCTGATCCGGGAACGCAAACAAAACCAGCTGCATGGAGCAATCTTACACAGCAACAGCTGATCGACAAGATCTGGTCGTATACCACTGATGTTATGAACCAGCTTAAGAGTCAGGGAACAACACCGGCTATCGTTCAGATTGGTAACGAAATCAATGCAGGCTTTTTGTGGCCAACGTTCAGGGTATCCGCAGACAGTGATACAAATTGGGACAACAGTTTTGAGTATGCTATCAACAGCGGGTATAATGCTGTAAAGGCAGTGTTCCCCAATACAAAAGTAATGTTGCACTATGCCGGTATATGGGCTGATAATTTCTTCTGGCGCTGTAGTAAATTTGGTATACAATACGACATCATGGGATTCTCGTGGTACCCGCAGTGGCACGGTAAAAGTTTTACAGATGTATATAACCAGTTGAATAACCTCACATCGTGGTATAGTAAAACAGCCATTGTTGTTGAGACAGCGTATCCATGGACAACCGGTTATGTTGATCAGGCAGGCAATGTGTTGGGATCAGGAAGTCTGATCTCCGGTTATCCGCTTACACCGGCAGGACAACAGGCATTTCTGGAACAACTCATGGCAACTGTAAAATCTATACCCAACAATCGCGGACTCGGTGTTGTATACTGGGAACCTGATTGGACAGCGTATAACGGATCGGCGGCTACGGATTGGGAGAACGGCTCGAGCTGGGAGAATGCAACACTATTTGATTTTAGCTGGAAAGCGCTGCAGGGATTTAGCGCGTTTAACTAGCACTGTAATTCAGTATATATCTATTAATATTTAAGTCGAAATGAAAATCAAAAGTATATGGCCGCTGGTGCTTACGATCGGTCTGCTCTCCTTCGTGAATTGTAAGGAAGATGAGACACTGACCGAGCCGGAGGAAGAAGAGGAAGAACAGAAGCCGCGCGACCTCACCGGTTTTTATTTGGGCGCAGACCTCTCGTATGTTAACCAGATACTCGATCATCAGGGTATATATAAAGATGGTGGTGTCACAAGAAGTCCATACGCGATTTTTAAAGAGCACGGCACGAACCTCGTGCGCCTTCGCCTCTGGCACAATCCTGCGTGGACGAAAGAAGTATATGGCGATGCCGGAACGCAACGCTATAACGATTTGCAGGACGTAGCGAAGTCCATTCAACTCGCGCGGGCGCAGGGTATGGCCATACTGCTTGACTTTCATTACTCCGATACATGGGCCGATCCTGAAAATCAAAAGATACCGGCAGCCTGGAAGGATATAAAAGATATAGCAGTGCTGCGCGATTCAGTATATAATTATACTCATAGCACATTGTCCTATTTGAATGCAAAGGGGTTAATGCCTGAGCTTGTACAGATCGGCAATGAAACCAACTGCGGCATGCTTTATACCGAAGCACCCGATGGCTTCCCGCACTGCAATGTTTGTAACGGAGCGTGGCAACAAATGGGTACGGTAGTAAATGGTGCGATCGATGCTGTAAAAGCGGTAACGGCCAATGCTACAATCAAAACGAAAATATTGCTTCATGTAGCTGATCCCAAGAATGTAGAGTGGTGGTTCGATAATATAACTACAAAAGGTGCTGTTACCCGTTTTGATATGATCGGCTTTTCATACTACCCCCTGTGGCATACAACGGTAGGGCTGGATCAATTGTCTGACAAGATCGCAGCATTTAAAAGCAAGTATAACCGGCCGGTGCTGATACTGGAAACTGCTTACCCGTGGACAACCAGCGCCAACGACAGCTATAACAATCACTTTGGCAGTCAATCGGCTATAGCCGGTTATCCCTATACCAAAAAAGGTCAGTCGGATATAATGATCAAACTGACACAGGAAGTATTGGATGGAGGCGGCCAGGGCATAATATATTGGGAGCCTGCCTGGATCAGTTCACAGATGAAAGACCTCTGGGGCACCGGTTCTTCATGGGAGAACTGTGCCTTCTTTGACTATGTCGGCAACACGGTGGAGGCGATAGACTATACGAGTCACGCCTATAAATAATGTTGCTATGAACACTTTCGCGGGTAATGATAGCGAAAGGAGCTTATTAAAATTTTAACTATAAAGGAGAGAAGCGAAGTAATGACGAAGTATATAAAATTTCTATGCATTGTTCTTGTACTGCTCGTGAACATCGGAGCAATAGCGCAAAAAACGAATGATGTGTATGTTGACAAGAATGGTGTAATGCGCTGGGGCAAAACAAATGAAGAGGTTCGCGTATTTGGTGTAAACTATACAGCTCCCTTTGCCCACGGATACAGAGCGGCCAAACGCAAGAATATTTCACTGGAGAAAGCGATCGATAATGATGTATATCATTTTGCACGATTGGGTTTTGATCTGTACCGCGTACATGTATGGGACTGCGAGATCAGCGACAGCGTTGGCAACGTACTCAACAACGAACACCTCAAGCTCTTTGACTATATGTTGAAGAAAATGAAAGATCGTGGTATGAAGTTCATGCTTACACCTATAGCATACTGGCCGAACGGTTACCCGGAGCCGGAAGAAAAAACACCAGGCTTTGCTACCAAGTATGGAAAGGACGCATGTCTCACCAATGAAGATGCTATCAAGGCGCAGGAGAAATACCTCTATCAGTTTTTAAATCACGTGAATCCCTATACCGGTATAGCATATAAAAATGATCCGGATATTATCGCTTTCGAAATTTCCAACGAACCGCACCATGGTGAAGCACCGGAGAAAGTAACAGCGTTTATCAGTCGCATGATCAAGTCTATGAAGAGCACGGGCTGCAAGAAACCGATCTTCTACAACATCAGTCACAGCATTCACCTGGCCGATGCGTACTTCAATGCCGGTATACAGGGCGGTACATTTCAGTGGTACCCTACAGGCTTAGGTTCCGGCCATGAGCTCGGTGGAAACTTGTTACCAAACGTTGATAAATATAGCATTCCGTTCGCAGCAAACGCAAAGTTCAAAAAGATAGGTAAACTGGTATACGAGTTTGATGCTGCCGATGTAGGCCGATCCTATATATACCCGGCCATGGCCCGAAGTTTCCGGGAGGCAGGCATGCAGATCGCGACTCACTTTGCTTACGACCCAACGTATATGGCTGATGTGAACACCGAGTATAACACACACTATATGAACCTGGTATATGCTCCGCAAAAAGCATTGAGTCTTAAAATTTCCGGAGAAGTGTTTCACCAGGTGCCGCTGTATAAAAATTATGGAAGCTATCCCGCCAATGCATCGTTCGGAAACTTTAAAGTGAGTTATGAGAAGGATCTTGCCGAGATGGTATCGGAAAATAAATTCTTCTATACCAACCATACCACCACTACGCCACCGGCTGTTGATAAGTTGCAGGAGATAGCAGGATATGGAAATTCTCCCGTGGTGAAATATAGTGGTGCAGGTGCATACTTTCTCGATCGGATAGAACCGGGTGTATGGCGACTGGAGGTATTGCCGGATGCTATCTGGGTAAACGATCCGTTTGGACAGAACAGTCCGAAGAAAAAAGTGGCCGTGGTAAACTGGCGTGCGTGGCCGTTGTCTGTTGATCTTCCTGATCTCGGCAGCAACTTCTCTATAAAAGGTATCAACGAAGGAAATGTATATACTGCGCAAGCAACGGGCAATACATTCACCATTACACCCGGAACGTATATCCTGACAAAGCAGAATGTAACAACGAAAATGAATGTGCAATCGCAGTATAAGAATATTGTGCTGAACGAATTCACAGCGCCTGCATCCGATGTTGATAAAGTATATATACTACACAATCCATCGGCAGAACTTACGGAAGGCAAGAGTTATACTGTAGAAGCAACGATTGTTGCTAAAGACGTTCCGCAGTCTGTAGAAGTGAGTGTATATGGCTCAGGCTGGCGCCCGGATGTATTGCCGATGGAACACGTAAGTGGCTATACCTATCGGCTAACACTTCCTGAAAAGTATATTAAAGCCGGCATGCTCCGCTATTTTATCACCACTAAAGCAAATGATGTATACTACACCGGTTCCACATCACTTGAAAGTAAACCTTCTGATTGGGACTTCTACGGGACTCCCTATACTGTACCGGTGATTGACAAAAATGCAGCGGTATATTTATTCAATGCTGCCAGCGATGCAAGTGCTTTGTCCCGACAATGGCTTCGTACCTCAACAGTGGTTCCGTCAGCAGAACCGGGTAAGGCCGAGTTGCAGGTAAACGTTACGAAATTATTTGAGGTAGACCCGGAAAATAGAAACGGAGAACCTGTCCATGATTATANNCCGATCGTAAACAGGATATATTGCAAAGTAAGCGACTGGTATTTCACGGACGTGCCATGAATGAGACTCCCTGCAAATTGCAGGTGGCACTGGTAATGAAAGATGGCTCCGCGTATGGTGGTGTTATAACGGTAGGGGTAGACGCTGCAGACTATAGCATTAACCTGGCTGATCTAAAGAGTGTAAATCTGGTAACACTGCCAAGACCATATCCGGGTTTCCTTCCGTATTTCTTCAAACCATCGGCAGTATGTGACTTTGATATAAGTAGTGTAGAAACGATTCAGGTATCGATAGGTCCGGGTATTGCTGCTGATCAGCTCCGGGCCAAACATGGCATTGCCATAGAGAGTATACGACTCGAGTAAAACTAAAAAACTGTCAGCTGCCGTTTCAACTCGAAACTCGCAGCTGACAGCTCACAACTAATTCTTCGATACTGCTTCGCCAGTTCCTTCTGTTACAACAAGCTTCAGTGTTGCTCCTTTACTTTTGTGTTGCATCGTGCTGTTGAGTATAATCATATAGTTACCGGCCTTTGCGTGTTCAGCCACAGCAACTTTTACAACACTGCTTTCCAGTACCCCGTCCGTTGGTTCGAACGTAACGGTAACACCTTGCGGTAAACCTGATGAAAGTCCGAGGGTAGCTTTCGATTTTGAATATTGTTTTGAACGATTCAGCGTTAAGGTAAGCTCTTTTGTTTCACCGGCTTTTACTTCCAGTGAAGATGTGGAAAGTTCTACGGTAAACTCGGTGCGCGGTGCAGTCTTTTCCTGTGCAACAGATGCTGTCATGGCAGCGGTAGCCAATACGATGGTGAGGATATATTTTTTCATATGCTGTAGTTTTAAAATTTGATTACGCGAAGAAAGATGCAGCCGCTGAAAAATGCCGTGCAATGAAGTAGACAGGAGAGTGCTTGTCGCGGATGGCAAGTCGCTGGGGCCAAAGGAANNAAGCCTTTTGTGGCGGATGGTGAATGAAGAAGGGAGTTTTTACAACGGTCAGGCCAGCTCCATCAGGTTTTGAAGCTGCTGTATTTTTTCGATGAGCTCTTTTCCTTTTGCTCGTGAAACAGGAATGAGATGTTCGGTATCTAAAATCTGAAGCTTATAACCGTTCGTGTTGCCGGTAATATTGCTGATCGCATGTACGTTGACAATATAAGAGCGATGACACCGGATAGCGAACGAGTTGTTGATCTGCGTCTCCAGGTTTTTAAGATTTACACGCAGTAACTTCTTTTGAATACCCTGTCCATTTTTCCACACAACGGTAGAGTAATTATCATCCGCTTCGATGAATAAAAGATCGGGAAGATACAGGCTCAGTGTCTCACTCGTATCTGAATGCAACACAATCGGAGTATTGGCGTTGGGCTTAACCGTAACTTCTTTCTTTAATGTTTTGATCTTTTCGAGTTGCTGATTTGCAGCGAGCGCACTTTGCAGATTTTGCTGCAGCATTTTGTTCTTCAGGAAAAGGAATATGATCGTTACCGGCATAAAGCCCGTGAGTGCTACCTGCAGGTTTGCGCCCTTTATATTTTCCCACAAGGTTTGCTGCGGAAAGATATATAACTGATCAATAATAGTACTGGAGATACCAATCAGCACCAGGTGCAGTATGGTTATAAGTATATACTTGCCGAGTGTAAAATTATCAAATGCCTTCGGGAAGAGTTTGGGTAAAACGATGATGTCAAGAAAAAGAACTGCGAACGTAACACCACCGAACAGAAATTTTTGAGGCACGGTAAGCGGTCCATGGTGTGAGAAGCTCGGTTGAAAAACCATGAGGAACCCCACAACAAAAAGACTGATCACCAGGATGAAAACGATATTCTTCCGATCATCATCCAGGTAAAAAGGAAATGGAGTTTTAAGTTTCTCAGACCAATTCATGAAATGGAAATGTTCTTTCCGAAAAGTACGAATTGATTTGATGATACGGTATACGCACCGTTGATGTTAGTGTCGGTTAGACGTCTGCACCGAGTCTGCTTCGTTCTCTTTGTCGGAAGAAATTCGTTTCATGTTTTTGCGAATGTTCTGCTTTACTGATTTCGGCATATACTTTTTCTTGCCGGGTTGCGGGCAGTCCCATTCTTCAACCGACACATGCGTGATCATTTTCGAATTGGTTCGGGTGCCTTTGGTTTGCCGGGTTTCTTCTTCTGCCTCGGCCGCTGCAGAAAATTGCGGAGAGTAATAGCTCCGGTGTGGCGTAGATTTTTTCAGCTTGGCAAACTTTGGCTCGGGACACGCAATCCTGCCCGACTGGCACGCAGTCAATAATACAAAGAGTAGTAAAATGAATCGTACGTACATAGTTTCCGAATTTTTATATACGACTACCTATAAACGACCAAGGAAGGTACATAAGTATATTGACAAGGCCAATGTTTTGGTATATAAATTAAAAACTGCGGAAGCAGCCTGCAAGCAGAAGTGCTCTATTGCGGAAAACGCTGCCCAACGAGAGTATAACAAGCTTACCTCGCTGAAGGTTCATGATGAGCCGGCAAGGCAAATGTAGCCTGGTATAAATAAAGAAGCCTCCCGGAGGAGGGAGGCTCTTATATTCTTGAAATACGTTTGTTCGATTAGTAGTATGTGAAGAGGTATGTACCGTGATTGGTTTGGCTGTCGCCATAAATTTCATCTTGTTTTGCTTCGTGGATATTTACTTTTGCAGGATAATTCAATCCATCGTAGCTGTACGTTAAGGTGAATGTTATGGTAACATGGCTGTTGGATGTATCTGTGCCTTTATATACCATCTTGGTTGGGTTGTTGCGATCCAGTGCCAGTGTCTCAAAGTATTCCTGGTCTGGGTACGAAATAAGGTTCAGGTAGTATAATACGCCTCCCTGCACATTGAAAGGACTGTTGCGGGCATCAAATATATTGTCCAGGTTATAGCCGGCTTGTTCTTTCTGTGCTACAATGTGCGTAATGTTATTGCCAGTATAGGTATAGAAGTTTTCATTGCCATAGAGGTTAGGCCATACCAGTATACCATAGTCTGTACCGTTGCGGATTGATACTCTTCCGCTGCCATCATACGAATAGTCTATATCAGCAGTTTTGTCGACAGCAAGGAAATCTTCATCGGGGTAGAAGGCCAGGTGTTTGTTGGTGATCTCATCGCCTGAGATAGAGAAGAATGCTTTCTCTACACTTACAGGATTTGCCGGTATATAGGTCTTCGCTGTATAGGCAGAAGGAATACATTCTCCGGAAGCATACAGAACCTTCAGTCGTGTAATAACACTATCCGTAGCAGCAACTTTGGCGCTGGCACTGCCATACGATACCTTGGTAATGCTATCCACCAGGAAGTTGGTATAGTAGAATCTATACTTCTCTTTCAGGCTTCCTTCACCATCGTAGTATACAATCTGCTTTACTTTTCTTTCTTTGGCATACGTGGCAGAACATTTCACGCATACATCCGGATGATCATCGCAACCGGTAAAAAGAACGCAACTGAGGGCGAGACAAGAGAGCAGGACGACCAGTAAGGCCGGGGTTTTTAGGGTCTTTTTCATGGGTGATTTTAGATTAAAGATTTACTTCATTGACAATTTAAATTTAACGGGGAACGAAATTAGTCAACGGAAATCAATCCCCGTAAAAAGAATCTGGCTAATTTGCCTATATACCACTATTATGTGATACTGATTTAAAAGTTGCAACGCTATATATAGCCGTTATCCGTTATAAGTTAATCGTTAACCGTATTCTGATGTATAGATTGCTTCGGACAGTACGATTTTCAAGTATATAGATATATAAAATCCATGTCACAAAATGATGCCAGAAGATCTTTCCAACGGTTAACGGTTAACCTGTAACGGATAACGATTAACGGCTAACGCTCATAGAGCGCATCACGCGTAATATGCATGGTGCGTACTTTCTGTAAGTCGTCAAAAGATATATCCATGAGGTAGGGTTTCTTGTTGAGTATATATTGTTCGATGAACCAGAGAATTTCCGGCTGCTTGTTGTTCATCGGGGTGTACGATGATTCATGGCCCATGCCCACTTCGCGGTAAATATAGTATGGATACTTTTTCTTCCGGAATACTTTGGCAATGTGGTTTGATCCATAGAATCCCTTATGCAGGAAACGGATCTTGTTATATACTACCAGGTTATCTTTGGTGCCGTGAAAAAGCATGGTTGGTGCCGGTGAAGCGTTTCTGTATTTCAGTGCTCCGTTATAGCTGAGAATGGCACCTGCAAAAGCAATCACACCTGCATATCTGAAATTCTCTGGTAGCACTTTCGCAATCTCGTGTCCATTACATTTTTCATAGTCGGCCTGAAGGATAGTGATGGCCCCGGCACTGGAGCCCGACAGAATAATTTTAGTAGGATCAACGCCCAGGGTATGCGCATTTTGCAGTGTCCAGTTGGTGGCAGCATAAAGATCTTCCACCGCCATGTTTATAGCATTTCGCAACGGCTTTACACGAAAAGGTGTAATACGTTTAGCACCCTGCATACCGAGCCGGTAGGAAATGGATATAACCACGTAGTTATTCTTGACAAGCGTGTTGAAGTAGCGATTATAAATTCGCGCATCGCGACTGCCGCGTATAAATCCACCTCCAAAGGCAAACAATATACACGGACTGTTGGCAGGTGTGCCGCTATACCGGTATACATCCAGTTGCAGTGCTGTAGAATCGCGGGTGGCAAACGTAAAGGTTTTCTTTTCGATGTCGGCATCGATCGTTACCTGCTGCGCATATGCCTGTGTTACGCAGAGCAGACTCAGTATAAAAGCAATCAGTATAGTGTGTAAGCGGGTGTTTTGTGAATAACGGTGGTTCAGCTTCAGCATACGTGCAAGTATTACAGATGAGCAAAATACAAAATGGATGTTGCAGTGTATAGCATGGTTCTTTAAAATTGTACCTGATTTCTAAATACTATGCGGAAAGAACTGGCAAAAGAGGCGGGACAACGAAAGCGATTCAGAGCGGTGTTTAGCCGGTTCGGCAAGAAAGTAAATTTCAAAGGCTACTCGGAAGAAACGGTACTGCTGCAACACGTGGTTGATGTGGAAACCGGCAAGGTTGTTACAGACCACATCTGGTTCAGCTATACCAAAGGCTTTGAGAAAATCAAGTTGAAGGAAGGTATACTGATTGAGTTTGATGCACGTGTAAAAGAATATCGCAAGGGGTATGTTAACACCCGCTACAAGATCAACAACAGCAAAAGCGATTATAAGCTCAGCAATCCCACGCGCATCACGTTGGCGGAAGCGCAGGTATAGTATATATTATCTGGTTTGTACAGGCTTTACTGTGTAGCCTTGCTTACGCAACAATGTAACCAACCCGTTTTCACCCGCCAGGTGCATGGCACCAACGGCTACAAACGTAGGCTGTTGTTTAAACAGACCGGGTAGTTGTTGCATCCACTTCTTGTTACGATTGTCGAGCATAACAGCGGCTTCGGCCTGTGTATATACTTCATCGTACATGAGCGCTTCCAGTTTGCTGAGGTTGCCTTCGCGGTAAAGCTTGTTCATGCTTCGGAGTTCTTCTTCGGCTGTACTGCGTTCGTTAACAGCAGCGGCCAGTAATTGTGCTTGTCGCTCGTATGTAAATTGCCCGAAGATGGCATGCGTCTGTTCCTCAAAAGTCTCCAGTCCTATCACGTGTTTCTGGTCGCGCGTAGCACTCTGCTGAAAGTAAAGATCCATGACTATATCTTTATTAGGATCAAGCGGAAAGTATTTTTGCTGCATCATTGTCATGAGCAGTATTTCGATTGTCATCGGATTTAAACTGTTAAACATTGTGAGGTCATAACCGGAAAGTTCATGAAGCCACTCGTTGGTTTGTTTGAATTGTTCGGGCGTTAGCAGTTTGTTCAGTGTGGTGCCTTTCATTTGTGCTGACGCCATCATCTTCATGGTCATCGTGCTGTCGATCAGCATTTCACTCACCACCGTTTTTGCATTTTTAAACTTGGCCGTAACATTTGTTAAGCTATCTATATACCGATGGCTCAGCAAGTGAAAGGTTCCGAACAGGTACGAAGGCTGAGAAAGTCCGTTACCGGTTACTTCCCAGAAAACAGAATTCTCAACAACACTTTTCTTCTGCGCAACGGCATGTTGTGTAAAGGCAACCGTGAGTAATACAAATAGTACCCTGACATATACAGTTCTATTGTTTGATATCATGTAGCAGACCTTTCAGTTTTTCGAGATGATTACCGTATAACTTTTTTAAATACCAGTTTGTAAGCCACGTGCTGCAGAAGAAAAATATAAGTCCGATAACCAGTAGATATATAATGGTGCGCGGCTGTGAAAGATTGTCCAGAAATTTATCCATGCCGCGTTCCATCGCTACAAAGAGTAAACCTAGTGCAAAATAAATCGGGTATAGCAATGTATAGCTTCGTTTGTAAAACCGCAGGTAGCTGGAAAGATTATCGGTGAGTCGTTCCAGCGATGCGCGTATATTTTCTGCTGCGGGATTATAGTTTACCAGCAGTGTAAGCTTCTTGATATAGTAAAACGAATATCCTACAAACAAAATAAGGATTGATACCGATGTCCACTTCAGGGCACCACTCGGTAACGTAAGCGCATATACCAGCAGGGAAACACCTGCTACCAGTGTAAAGATGAGTTCAAACCAGACACTTCGCTTCAGTTTATCAACGATGGATTGACTGTTGCCTTTCAGCATCTGTGCAATCTCAGTTTCGTTTTTTGGACTGAAACCCGGATCACTGCTTTTCCATATGCTTTTTAATTCTTCCAGTTCCATGCTTACGGGCACATAAGTTTTCTAAGTTTTTCACGAATGCGATTCATACGCACCCGCACATTGTTCTGTGTTATTCCTATAGTCTCGGCAATTTCATCGTACGGAACTTCTTCGAGTGCCATCATGATCATGGCACGTTCAATCTCCGGTAACTGGCGCACAGCCCATTGAAGTTTTTGAAAATCTTCTTCACGATCATCACCCCACGCGTCTGAAATGTTCATGTGCACTTCCTGCAGATCTTCTGTTTTTACTAACCGCGTTTGCTTCCGGAAACCGGATATAGCGGTATTCAGCGCGATGCGATACATCCACGTAGTGATCTTTGCTTCGCCCCGGAAGGTAGGGAACGATCGCCAGAGCTGCAGCACGATCTCCTGAAATAAATCATTGCGTGCATCGGAGTCGTGCTCATACATAAAACATATTTTATGAATAAGCCCCTGGTGCTCGTTAATAAGGTTAATGAAGTTCTGTTCTTCTCCGTTCGCCAAGTTGACTGGAATAACTTTGATGAATGGGTCGAAGATAGGGAAAGAAAATTACAGCCGGGTGGGAAGTTATCTGTAAATCGCTGTTCGTTATTCGTGGAATACACAGGAAGCCCCGTTTTTTTCAAACAGAATTGACGCTTCGGAGCGATCCATACTATATACACTTCCGGGAATATACTCGGATCAGACATGATTTATTGTTAATGTCGCACGAACGACAAATATTTGCGGAGGTTCGTCATCTATTTGTGACGATATGGTTGAAAAAAATAAATTCATGAAATTCTTGCTGACTATCAAACTTCTTTTGTTGACTCTGATAATAGCGTACCCGCAGGTCGATCCTGTTAATAAGGACGGTGTTGCTATTGGCGGATATGATGTGGTGTCCTATTTTCAACCGGGTGGACCTGAGAAAGGCAACAGCAATTTTAAGCATGTGTATAACTCGGTGACGTACTACTTTTTCAATACTGAAAATTTGAATTTGTTCAGAGAAAGTCCTGAAAAATATATACCACAATTTGACGGGTATTGTGCATTGGCTGTCAGCTATGGTAAAAAGATTTCGATTGATCCTCATACCTTCAAGATCACGGATAATAAACTCTATTTATTTTTTAAGGGAAAGACTACACATGGAGCTGTTAACTCCATTGAGACATGGAACAAGAATGAAGCAAAACTTTTGAAAAAAGCAGAGAGCCTGTGGCCAGATGTTAAGAAGAGAAAGTATAAACACGAAGATACACTTTGACTGATCGTTGCCAGGTGAATCGTTAAACGTTATCGGTTAATCGTTATCCGTGGCTGACGCGTGATGTAAAAAATCCAGAAGCACAAGACTATAAGCGTGTCACAAAGTAAAAAGCTTACTGAAACCTTGCAACTACTTTGAGTCAGTGCAACCGGATTTTACCTGCACACTTAAAAGGAAACCCACCTTTAATCTATACACTGAATTTTTAAATCCATAAACTCTGCACGTGCCAACTCACGGATAACGATTTCCCGATAACGAATAATGGAAAACGATTACCGGTTAAAGACTGTTAAGGTATAAATGCAGCGCCTTCAACTCTGTATCGGTAAATTCCTTCGACATTGTCCAGGGCATTTCCTGTGGCTTTAATATTTTACCTTCGGGAGTTTTGCCCGTGCGAAGTGTCTCTATAAATTGTTCATCTGTCCACTTGCCTGCGTTGCCAGTAGAAGATATATCTGCTACAACCGGGAATCCGGGTGCAACAGGCTCACCACCTTTCATGTTTTCGCGGTGACATCCCTGGCATGAGGTCGATAAATATTTTCCATACTCGATGGAGACTTCGGCCTTCACTTCTTTTACAAGCTTTCGGTTATGGTCGATCATCTCGGCTGGAAACAGCGGAAGTTTACCCATATCGGTTAATATATAGCTTAATGGTCCGAGTGTGTTACCCTCCGGAAACTCACGGTCAATTTTAGGAAGACTTGTGCAGTATGCGATGATCGCACCCATATCCTGTTCACTCAGAAATGTAAATTCATGCGAAGGCATAAACAATAACGGCTTTTCGTCTTTGCGTATACCATGCTTGAGCGCAAGCACCCAATCTTCTGCCTGATGACCTTGTGCTAGGCCGCCTTTACCTTTGGTAAGGTTCGGAGCAATGAGGTGCGCGAGTGCAGCATCATCAATAAATACTTTACCACCCAGGTCGCTGCCATGACAATCCGTGCAGCCTTTTACTTTTACCAGGCGTGCGCCCAGGGCCAGCGTTGCAGAATCGTGATTGATGGTGATAGGTTGTGTAACAACGCTGTAGTGGGTGCTTCTTCTGCTTTCAACGCTGATATAGGCTTTCATAAAAAAGCCTGCAGCCAGCACAACGATGATTCCCAATACAATTCCGGTAATTTTAAGGATCTTCTTTACCATATTTTTTTTCAGTCAGATATTTAGCAACAATACGGACAGGCTATACCGGAAAGCCTACGCGATACGGAGTTTGATCTTCGTTAAACGGAGTATCTATACCTGGCCATCCGTACACAGGAGATTAGCCGGGTTGGGGAAATAATGGAACACTATTTAATTTTTAGGAAGTGTGGAAACGTGGTTCCATAATTGTAATTTCAGAGAAGCAGCGATGTAAGAATGTTCAGCAGATCGCTGGAGCGAGGGTAGTTACAAGTAAGTCGGCCGGCTATATTAAGCTGGAAATATATCGCACGTTTAGATAGGTGTCCACCTGGTTATTTTAGCATGAAATCGAGTTGTATAATTTCTGTTCTGTTCCTTCATATACTGCTGATCAGTGCATCTGCCCAGACAGAGAAAATAAAGTTTGACCACCTTTCTGTAAAAGAAGGTCTTTCGCATGGTAATGTGTGGGAGATTCACCAGGACCATCTCGGGTTTATCTGGATCGGAACTGAAGATGGTTTGAATCGTTACGATGGCTACTCGTTTAAGATTTTCAGAAATGAACCAACAGACTCGTTAAGTATCAGCAATAACTTTATTCATTGTTTAGCAGAAGATGCGGTCGGCAATATATGGCTGGGTACGCAGGGAGGACTAAATGTATACGATCGTGCAACCAGTACCTTCAAACGTTTTACCGCCAACAGAAATATACCTAATAGTATTAGCAGTGATGATGTAATATCTATAACCTTTGATGCGGATAGTAATTTGTGGGTAGGTACCGAATACGGTTTGAATAAATTTGACAGGCGCACCAAAACATTCCAGAACTTCTATCATGTGGCGAATGATCCACGTTCGTTACCGGGTAATTCAGTTAAAGCCGTGTTGCTCGATAGTCGCAAGCGATTATGGATTGCTACATTAGGTGGATTGAGTCTCCTGAACAGTGATGGTAAATCATTCACCAATTATTATCATGATCCCAACAATCCGTTAAGTCTCAATAGCAATAAAGTTACAGCCTTGCTGGAGGATGCCGATCATACACTTTGGGTTGGTACGTTTGATAAGGGCCTTGATAAAATGATTTCGGAAGAAGGCCGGTTTGTTCATTATGAAAAGCGTGCCGGTGACAAAGGAAGTCTGGTAAACGGTTATGTAGTTGATCTGGCCAACGATGCGGCCGGTAATTTATGGGTAGCCTGCGATGGTGGACTGAGCAGACTGAATAAACACGATCATACCTTCGATCATTTTGTGCCGGTGCAAGGCGATGAGACAAGTATATTAGGCTCCACCGTTACGCGTGTAATGGCTGACGTGAATGGAAGAATATGGGTTGCTACACGATTTGGTGGTGTAAATATATATGACAGGAATAAATATGAGTTTATTCACTTCAAGTATAATGTATTCGATAAGCAAAGTCTGAGCAACAACAATGTCTCATCGTTTAAAGAAGACAAGAATGGAAATTTCTGGGTGGGCACGGATGGTGGCGGACTGAATTACTACGACCGGAAGTCTCACACCTTTACTACACTCGACATCTTTACCAATAAAAAAATACTGGCTATTGAAAAAGACGAACGTGGCGGTTTATGGATTGGTATGTGGGACGGTGGTTTGAACTACTACGACCCTGTAACAAAAAAAGTAAAACGTTATCGCCATGATCCTGCTAATCCAAAAACGCTTAGCGATAACAATGTATTTCATATTCTGCGTGATCGTAAAGGGGATATATGGGTTGCTACCTGGGGCAATGGAATCAGCCGGTATAATGCGGCCACCGATGACTTTACAAGATTTGTACATGATCCGCGAGACTCTGCTTCTATCAGTAAATCGGGAATTGAATACTTATGTGAAGATTCAGATGGTAAAATATGGATTGCGCTGGAGCAACAGGGTGTTGATGTGTATGATCCGGAAACGAATATATTTACTCATTACCGAACCAGCACCAAACCGGGAAGTATATCGAACAGCAATGTGCCCTGTATATTTGAAGATTCCCGAAAAAGACTTTGGGTAGGTACACATGGAGGCGGATTGAATTTATTTGATCGAAAATCAAAAACGTTTAAAGCCTTTCGCAAAAAAGATGGATTACCAAACGATGCGATCATTGGTATATTGGAAGATTCGCATCATCGTTTGTGGCTAAGCACTAACAAAGGACTGAGTTGTTTTGATCCGGATAATCACACGGTAAAGAATTACGGAGAAAAAGACGGCTTGCAAAGCGATCAGTTCAATCGCTGGGCTTTTGCAGAATTGTCTACCGGTGAATTTTTGTTTGGCGGCCCCAACGGTTTTAATTTATTTCACCCGGATAGTATAAAAGACAATGCGTACAAGCCTCCTGTTTTTATTACTGACTTTAAACTTTTTAACAGACCGGTAAGTATAGGAGCGGACGAAGTCTTAAAGAAGAACATTATTCTTGCGCATGAGATCCATCTTACCTATCAGCAGAACATGGTGTCGTTCGAGTTCTCTGCTTTAAACTACCAGCAACCGGAAAAGAATCAATATGCCTATAGACTGGAAGGGTTCGACAAAGAATGGCTATATATAGGAACGAAGCGCACGGCCATGTATACTAACCTGAACCCGGGCGAATATATACTTCGCGTGAAAGCTTCCAACAACGATGGTATATGGAACGAAAAAGGAACGTCTCTTAAAATTATAGTTACACCTCCGTACTGGAGCACGTGGTGGTTCAGAACGTTAGTCGTGCTGGGTATAACCGCGATCATCTTTACATTTATCAGAGTTCGCATCAATGTGATCAAGCGCCAGAAAGTACACCTCGAAGAAGAAGTGCAGAAGCAGACTGCAAAAGTCGTAAAACAAAAGGAAGCCCTGGAGTTGCAGGCGAGCAACCTGCAGGAGCTCAATGAAAAATTACAAACCCAGACGGATATATTGGAGTCAATTAACTCCGAACTCAACTATCAGAAAGAAGATAATATAGCGAAGCGCCACGAAGCCGAGAAGGCAACCGAAGAAGCAGAACGTGCACGCAAAGAAGCCGAACGTGCCAACCAGGCCAAGAGTATATTTCTGGCAACCATGAGTCATGAGATCCGAACTCCGATGAACGGTGTGCTCGGTATGGCATCGTTGCTGGCCGAAACACAACTTACAGCCGAGCAGCAGGAGTATACCGAAACGATTCGTACCAGTGGTGATGCGCTGCTTACGGTTATAAATGATATACTTGACTTCTCGAAAATTGAATCCGGTAATCTTGAACTCGATCACCATAGTTTTGATTTGAGACAATGCGTTGAGGAGGTGATGGATGTTTTTTCTACCCGTGCCTCGCAGAAAGGTTTAGATCTTGTTTACCAGATTGATTACCAGGTGCCGGCACAGATTATAGGCGACAGCCACAGGCTGCGACAAGTGCTGATCAACCTTGTGAACAACGCGATGAAGTTCACGAGCAAAGGCGAAGTGTTTCTGAGTATAGATCTGTTGGCGATGGACGATGATCAGTTGGAACTTGCGTTTCATGTACGCGACACCGGTATAGGTATACCTGCTGATAAGATATCGCGTTTGTTCAAGGCATTCTCCCAGGTGGATTCTTCAACTACCCGAAGGTATGGCGGCACGGGTTTAGGACTCATCATCAGCCAGCGTTTAGTGGAATTGATGGGTGGTGCAATTACTGTGGAAAGTGAACCCGAGGTTGGCACTACCTTTAGCTTTACTGTAAAATGCAGTGTGAGCCAGGAATCCATTCGACAGTATGTGCATTGCAATACCGTTGGTAACGAAGGTAAAAAAGTGTTGATCGTTGATGATAATGCCACCAACCTGATTATACTCAAAACACAACTCGAACAATGGAACCTCACGCCTACATTGGCGATCTCGGGGTTTCAGGCACTCGAAATACTTTCAGCACATGCCGGTAAATTTGATCTGGTAATTACCGATATGCAGATGCCTGACATGGACGGCACTCAATTTTCGCAACGTATAAAAGTAAAGCAACCGCGATTGCCTATTATACTCCTGAGTTCGGTGGGCGATGAGACTAAAAAGAAATATCCTGATCTGTTTAACGCTGTGCTCAACAAACCGGTAAAGCAACAACAGTTGTGCAGAGTTATACAGTCTGCGTTGCGACCGGAAGGAACGCTGGTAACCGTAGAAACACAGAAACCGAAGCATACATTATCCGAAGAGTTTGCTGAAAAATATCCGCTGCGGATTTTGATAGCCGAAGATAACCCGGTGAATCAGAAACTTGCTGTGCGTGTACTCAGTAAGTTAGGGTATAAACAAATCGATATAGCGGTAAACGGAGTGGAGGCACTTGAAAAATTTGCGGCTCAGTTTTATGATGTTATACTCATGGATGTACAGATGCCGGAGATGGATGGTTTGGAGGCAACACGAAACCTCCGTGCGATAACAGGCGAGAGACCTGCTATAATTGCTATGACTGCCAACGCCATGCAAGGTGATCGTGAAGAGTGTATGCGTGCCGGCATGGATGACTATATTAGTAAACCTGTAAAGCTGGAGATACTTGTATCGGTTCTGGAAAAGTGGGCTTTGAAGGCAAGCCAGGAGAAATAACTTCGGGTTATGACCTGCCAGTTGCTAGAGTTTAAATTTGCATAGTTGCTCTACGCGTTCGGTTCGGTGGTACCAGTCGTTGTGTACAAGTTCAAGTGTATTGGTCTGTAATGTGCCGAATTCATGATCATGATATACCTCCAATATTTTTAGAAACTCGTTCATTTTGGTGAGCGGCTTTCGAAAGCGCACGATAGTGGAATGAGCGGTTTGAATAGCATATCGTTTATCTATACTTTGCTCCAGTTCGGAATTTTTGAAATGGGTGCGCAGGGAATTTCGTATCGTATTCAAGGTGTCGTCTTCCGGATATCCGCGGATCATGATACACGAGGGTGATGCCGTAATACCGTTAAAGCGAATGGTTATATTCCTTGCCACCGGTATACTTTGTTCTATAACGCTGATATAGTCGGGAATGGAAATACGTTGAAGACCAAACCCGTTATAGCAGGAGATGATGGACATAACGGTTACGTGTATATCAGATTCTCTATAGTAGTATTGCTCAGGTTCAATCTGCCGTAATTGTTCAAGGAAATTGTTAATACTTTTAATGAGTGTAGTATCGGGGCGTATGCGTAATGTTATACCATATCGGTTGTCGTCAGCGGAATCGGTGAGACTATCCGTCTGAATGCCTCCTGCTTTTATTTTAGCGATCGATTCATGATAGAGCGTTTCGTAATGCTCCTGTAGATTCATATTTTAATTTTTACGTATGACTACAAACGGAGAAAATACCATTCCGTATTAAAATTGACTATAAATTATTTCAATAGTTCAGTTGTGATTCTGTTGAGATGACGTTGTATTATACTCATCCGGTGTATACGTAACGCGTGCGAAATTTTTTGTTACAAGTTCGGTGTCGATCACACGGCCACTTTCAAACTTTAAAATCTTCTCCCGCCAGATTTCATTTTTACGGTAGAACTGTCCATCGATTTTAAGAAAAGCATGATTCTTTTCAAAAACGTGATACGCATAGTCAAGTTCCGTATCCATGCGCAGTTCTCCTTCCAGGCATTTATCCGAGAGCCATAAATTTACCTGGAAAGTATATTTCGTGTTGTTGGTAAACTGGTAATCACGATAGTTATAGAAAACCGTAGCACCACTGCCGAAAGGAAGCACGCGGCCATCATCCGGAAACGGATCGAATGAATGATGATAACGCTCGGTCACGGTTAACGGGCTGTGCATAACGAGCCAGTGTATCAAATTCGAGATCTGGCATATACCACCACCAATTCCCGGACGCGCCTCTCCAAATGACAATTCCATACCGTGCAGGTAGCCTTTCCGTTGTGTGGGCTGACCTACGAGTTTGCAAAATGAAAATGTTTCTCCCGGTCGTATTACAATGCCGTTGATCTGTCGCAGTGCTATGGCAAGGTTGGTAACTTTGTTGATCTGCAGCTGCATGTCACTTTCACCAAGTTTTTTCAACAGCACCGACTGGTGTTTCTTAACGCGATACGGGAGCTTGTCAAATATTCTTTTAGACGCATAGCGTTTTTTATCGGTATACCAATCTATATACCGTCTTACTCTGCGCGCCCATACAGCGAGAAAATATAGCGCAGGGTGCCGTTGACTTAATAGTGTGCGTGTTTTCAAAACTCAAGCATTACGCCCTGCTCCGGGTAAACCAGTTTTACTTGTAATGTATTTAATTCCTGTAATTGCTTTTTAATCTTTACTTCGTTATCGCCCGATGGTTTTATATGCGTGATGACAACGGGTAATCCTTTTAAAGCATGGCCGCTATAGGTATCAAGTACCGCTAGTTCGTTCATGAGCAGGCGGGGAGTGAGGTGACCAAATAAAGATTTATCGGGTTGCTCATTAGGGAATGATACTTCGATAAAGATAGCCCGCAATTGTTTTGTCTGGATGAGTGGCCCGACCTGTTGCCAGAGTTGTCTCAGTTTTTGACTATGCTCAATAGTATCAGCACCGGTGTCACCGAGATATAGTATATAGTTTTTGTTGTCGCGTAACAGGAAAGCCGTACTCTGCCCCGGTGCAGCGTGACTCAGGTCAAACGCCTTTACCTGCATAGAAGTTTGATCCAGCGGAATTTCATTTTCAGTTGAAAGCGGAGTATAGCGATACTTGTTCAACGTGGGCTTCTCGCCTTCGTTGCCGAAGTTTGCCCAGCTCTTCCAGCTAAAGTATTTTTCTTTCAATACATCCAGGCAAAAAGGAAGTCCATATATAGGTTTGGGTGAATCTTCCGGTGACGTAATGACCATACCCGCCAGGTGATCGAGATGCGGGTGAGAGATCAGGTATCCTTTAATTAAATTTTTCTGTGTGTCCGTTGCTGTTCCTTTTAGCGTTCCGCGCTCAATTGCTTTTTGTAACCCCGCGTGTATAGTGCCTGCATCCAGGCAAACGTAGTTGCTGGTGCCTTTTACTGCTACGAGGTATGCGGATAGATTGCTTTCATCGCTGCCGCCTTTCACGCCCAGGGGAATTACCTGGAAAGCGGTTTGAGATAATACTATACCGGTATAACAAACAAGAATCGCGGTGAGAAGATATATACGCTGTATCATGTTACAATGATACAGCGTATTGTTGAGAAGTACACGGGATGTACGATCAGATCATTGGACTTTTCGTATCGGCACCCACACTTCTTCTTCGGAGTCCGGATCATTGTTCTTATACTTCTCACCCAGCAGTTCAAAATGTTCACGATTATCTACTTCGTATCCTGACTGCGGTATCCAATACCCGAATATAAACCGAAAGGTTTTGAGGAAAGCGCCTGGCGTACCTTTGTGAATGAATACAGCATACAGACCACCCTTCAACGTATAGCTTTTCATACCTTCCGGTATATCTGTAAATTCAGTGACTTCTGTCGCTGCCCACTTTTCAAAAACAGTATCGGGACTGAAGTTTCTGAAATCGAGAGACGGATCGTATACCTGCATACTATATAAGTCTGTAGAGATCGTGTTTTTGACTTCCTTTCGTCTGGGCATAAAACTTCCCCACAGTTCTGCAGTACGGTTGTTGGTGAGCGTCATGGAAAGTTTTTTGCCGATCAATTTCTTTTCCGGCAGGAGTTCAATACGGGGTTCAGCTCCTTGTGGTTGTGTGTATGACTGCATTTTGTGTAGTGAATATATAGTGCAATATAAAGAACTGGCGCGAGTCTTGCGACTTGTGCCCCAATTGTAACCCGTCTCCCGACTGGTATATAGTATATGTGCCTGTAGTATTACATATAATCTTTTGTGTGGTCGTGATGGGTTTTCAAAGCGTTAAATTCTACTTTTAGAAAGTATATACAGACAATTGCTACAATGACAGCACTAAGGATTATTGCGATCATGTTAAATAATCCATCATATATTTCAATCATTGATTTGTTTACATACGATTCCATATCTGTAAAATATATGGTGACAAAAGCAACCAGATTATTTGCATAATGAATTATGATTGATAACGTTAATTTTCTGGTTTTGTAATATACCCATCCGGAAAAACTCCCGATTATAAAAGCCCCGATAAATTGCCAGGGATTTAGGTGGACCACTCCAAAAAGTATACTAGACATGATTATAGATTTTACAGGTGAATACTTCTTTAAAAATCCATCCAGTATAATTCCTCTGAAAATCAGTTCTTCCAGTATCGGTGCAGCAATAATTATGGTGATGGCTGAAAATATGCTCTTTTGCCTGCCGAATTCTATAAATATTTGTTTCATGAATTCTGGTATAGGTATTAAGCTGACGAGAGGTGACACTACGCCAACTTGAATGGCAATGACTCCGACCGTAGTCAGCACTGTAATTTTCCCAGAAGCCAATTCAAAATTATAGGTACTTGTATCCCATTTTTGTCGGTTGGAGTTTGCAAACCAGAAGGTAGCGCCCATAGCTGACAGATAGTATATTAGCATAGCAAATTCTTCTCCTGTAACGGGGCTCAATAGTATAATAACAGGAGTGAATATAAACATAGCGAGAATTGATATCCCTACAATTCCCCAGCTTTGCTTAATGTCAGGGTAGCTTGTTTCGTTTTCAGATAGCATATAAAGTTGATTGTTTCATCCTAATCATACCTTGAAGAAATATCGTCAGTGTGGTAACTGCGTGTAGTCAGTTGGTTGTAGCTGGTTGTAAGTGTACATGTGAATACATTTCTCATGCTATAAACTTGGCAGTCAGATTCGACCGCTTGTCGCCTATTAGTTCCTTTCAATGTTTTATATTCACGAATGTAAGTATTAATACGGACAGCACTTCAGGTATATTTCGGATAAATTCCACAGTGAATTCATCATTGCCCGGGCAATCTTCACACCCTTAGTTTGTGGTATGTTTAGGGTCATACGTAATCTCTCCATCAGCAAAAGGCTTCAAATTATTTCATTTGTATCTATTAGCTTCATTTGTATTTTAATAGGGTTGATTTTTTACACCAAGCAAAAGGAAGAGCAAGTTACCGAAACGGTACGGATATTTGACTCGATGACGCTGGATGTGTGGATGAGAATCAAAACCTATAATTCACTTCGTGGCGATTTTCTTACAGTGTTTGTTGTTGACCCTGTGAATCAGCGCGAGAGTCACCAGGAAGCCGTTGAATATTTTGACGAACGTATCAGTGATCTGGCCAGTTACGAGGAAGCTTCGGAGTATTGGGGAGTGATACCTCAAGACATTAAAACAAACTATGATTCGATGAATGCAGCGGTCGATCAGTATGTGAATTATTGTAAAGAAAAACTTCCGTTGGCTATGGATTCTGCATTAAGGGATTCCGCGAATTTTGCCGATATCCGAAAAACTGTTGTAGTACAATCGAACGAGCTTTATAAAAATATCCGCTATAGCGCACTTAATACATTAAATGCTATATATGAAAACACAGATCGCAATGAGATTGAGATGGAATCCAAGATACGTTCCATGATGTTAGTGTTTTACATCTTGTCGGGTATATTGATCGTAGCAATTTTCGTTACAATTCGTGTGATAGCCAGATCTATACTTACGCCTATTCACGACACACGAACGTCTCTGGAGCTGCTTTCCAAAGGAGGTTTGCCGGCAATAAAAGATTATCAAGGTAAAGATGAATTGTCGGCTATGCTTAATTCTTTAAAGGGATTTAGCTCGCACATGACAAACCTGTTGAGTTTTGTTAGCAACGTAGCAAAGAAGAATTTCCAGGAGGAAGCAAAAATGTTTGATGGCAGAGGTCTTATTGCTGAAGCATTGATTAACATGCGCGACAGTCTTGAACAACACGATAAAGATGAAGCGCAGCGGAACTGGATTATACAGGGGCAAGCTGATCTGGCAGACCTGGTAAGACAACAGCAAAACCTGAATAAATTTTATGATCAGGCTCTGTCATATATAGTTAAATACTTCGCAGCCAGTCACGGAGCGCTATATATAGTGGAAAGGAAGTCTGACCAGGAATCCTTGGCGTTAGCTTCAGTATATGCGTATGCCCGGAAGAAGTTTATCTCCGGATCTGTAAAGCCGGGGGAAGGATTAATAGGACAAGTATACCTGGAGCGGCAGAGCATTACATTGCGCGAAATTCCGGACGATTATGTGAAAATTACATCGGGTCTGGGTGAGGCGTTGCCACGATGTCTCATGGTCTGTCCACTGATGTTGAATGAACGCGTGTATGGTGTGCTGGAGATTGCTTCCTTCAAAATATTCCGAAAGCTTGATGAAGAACTTATTCAGAAATTTGCAGAGCAGTTTGCATCGGCAATTGCAAATGGACAAATCAATAAAAACACGGAGGATCTTTTACGCGAATCTCAACTGAAGACTGAAACGATGCGAGTTCGTGAAGAAGAGATGAACACCTATATCGATGAACTGCGATCTGCTCAAAATAAATTAGAGACTGATTTGAATGAATCTGTTCAGCGAGAGCATCATCTTCAGTCATTACTCCGTGCCGTCAATCAGAATATTATTGTTGTTGACAGAGGCTTTATAATTCAAAGCGTTACCAGGTATGACGAATATATTCTGAATAAGCTGTTCTTAAAGCCGGTTACTGTTGGCGAGAATATTCTGTTGATTTCAGATAGTAATATAAAAGAATCGCTGCAAGGTATATTTGAAGCAGCGCTCTATCATGGAGAGTCTGGAGAAATTACTATTGATACTGTCAAGATTATTTCAAGGCCACTTCATAATGGGCAAAGCGATATTATCTCCTGCGTGATTTCTATTGTTGAAGCATGAGTTAGTATGCCTGCGGATAATCTACCAATCAAGAAACTCTTTCAGTTTTGGGTTGGTTAAAAGTTTTATAAGGAAAAGAAGTCCGCCAGAGACTTGAAACATGGCAGCTACTATTAACATTTGGTCGGCTCCTGTCAGATGGAGTATTTTGAATAGTGCCCCGAGTATATCCAGGCACAATCCGAAGATGACGAGGATAACGGCATGACGTGTTTTCATATAGGGTAGGAGTTAGGTGCCTTTACATGGCATGTTCTGCTAAAGTACAAATTCTATTCATTTATTTCCTTCGCTAAGGAAAGTCGTCTCTGCTGGCTGTATCCACTTATCAACGAATTAGGTTGTTGGACCTGGTAGATTAAGATGGGTTGTTCTGTGTTCTTGGTAAATTTTTTTGTGCTGATCTTTTCTATACTTTCGTGATAGTAGAAATTGTAATTGATTGATAACACGTGGCTGAATATATAATTCAAAAATCAACGCTTGATTTCCTGAAGCGGCTTGCTGCCAATAATGACCGCGATTGGTTTAACGAACACAAAGCGCAGTATGAAAAGGCAAAGGGGAATGCTGAAACATTTATAGATGCACTTATTGCTAAAATGAATGTGCACGATCAGCTTGAAACTCCTTCCGGAAAGAAAAGTCTTTTTCGTATTTATAACGATGTACGTTTCGCCAAGAACAAGGCACCGTATAATCCACGGTTTGCCGGCAATCTGAAGCGAAGCAAGCCGTTGTTGCGGGGTGGCTACTATATACGCATCAAGCCGGGGGAGTCGCGGGTGGTTTGTGGTTTTATGTTTCCGAATGCGGATGATCTGAAACGCATTCGCGAAGATATAGCAGGCAACTATAGCGAATGGAAGAGGTTGCTGAAAACAAAATCGATAGCACAGAACTTTGGCGTGATGCAGGGTGAACAAGTGAAAACTGCTCCGAAAGGTTTTGCCAGCAATGATCCTGCTATAGAATTACTACGGTATAAGCAATTCTGGTTCGAGCGTAAGTTTACAGATCGTGAAGTATTGGCCGATGATTTTCTGAATCAGGTAAATGCGACTTACAAAGCGATTCGTCCTTTCTTTGACTATATGAGTGAACTGCTTACTACGGATTCGAATGGGGTGTCTTTGTATTGATTTTTTTTATGATGTTTGAAGTCTGGAGACTTCAAACATGGCTGGCGCAAGTATGGAAGACTTGCGCCAGCTTTAGCTTTATAAAATCAATACACGAATGGCACTATGCTTTCCCATACAACCGGGAAATTGCAGAAGAACACTACGTGATGACAGCCGGGTACGATACTTAATTTACTGCCGGGAATATACCTATATACTGCTGCAAGCCCTTCCACGGGATGTCCGTCATCATGATCACCTCCTATAATCAGCGTAGGACATTTTATTTTCGTAAACGTCTCATTGCTCAGCACGTCTTCGTTATATAGCTTGTTCAGTTTGGTAAGCGTTTCTCCCCATCGTTTGGGTTCCGGCATCATTGCCAGCCGACTTTCAAAATATTCTTTAGCCTGCCCGAGCAGCATGTCGGGAGTATAGTTTGCTTTTTCTGTCTTGCGATTTTTAGGACGATCGGCTGAACCTATAGCGATTAACTTTTTAACCAGTTCCGGATGTGTAGCGGCAAGTTTATAGCCTGCGTATCCACCATCACTGAATCCTAATACCGTTACACTGTCGCGGGTTATCGAACGAATAACTTTGTAAGCGTCATCGGCTCGTTGTTGCCAGGTAAATGGTGCTGTACCAATTTCTGATTTGCCATGACCGCGTGTGGCGATGCAGATTACCTGGTGATCTTTGGAGAAGCGTTCAATGAACGGAGCAAATTCATCTATATATCCGTATACACCTCCATGCAGTAATACAATCGGTTTACCTTGTCCATAGATTTCATAATATAGTTTGGCATCGCCAACCGATATATACTTACCGGCTTTTGGATTGTTTCCGTAAGGTATAGATCCTTTGGCGGGAGTAATTTCAAGATTGGCAAATGAACCGCCCGACATGAAACCTGTCCAAAGTCCGATTTTGCCAGTGGTAAGATTTCCCAGGCTTTCTACTTCAAGACTTGGTTTCGATGAATAGTTAACGTATACCTTAACGGATTTTCCGTTCACCGTAATCTTTGCATGAAACCAGTCTTCAGGATTGGGAACGGGATTTACTTTATTCTCATACTTTCCCGGATGGTCCGCCCGCAGTTTGTCCCAGGTATAATCGGGGTGCGAAACATATTGAACCGACCGCGGCCTTCGTATAGTGTCCGGGTTCATGAAATTGAATGGTCTGAAATATACCACCTCACATCGATTGGTATCTTGTGCATGAAAGGCTATACCTACGAAGCTCTGTTGTGGAATGTTCTTTCCTTTTACATCAAACTCAATTGTACCATTGGAGAACTCGTAGTCTTTCAGAAGCATAAAGCCCTGGCCGGACTTCTGACTAAATTGAACGGCTTTCTTCTCTAAATCCTGGAATGTCTCAACCTTTCGATTGGCGATCTCCCATGCACGGAGATCGTGCAGGTCCGGGCGAAACGTTTGTGCAGCAGCGATGAGGTTGACTGCGATAAGAATAAGGGATAACAAATATTTCATACGTGGGGTTATGTTTGGTTTATGGATTTGATTTGAACAACGGTAAAATTCCTGTAAAGGGCGCTTTTTTGTTGTTCAAGTTTACGCCAAATTCGTACAACCCAGTATCATTGCTTTTGTATGACTAAAATTTCGGACGAATCGGAAGTTACACGGTGTTTGTTATTGATTGAGACCCGGCTGGCCTGGGGAACAAGTGAGCAGTGGGTAAATTATGATTTTGAAAAGCTGAGTGACGCTATTCACGAAAGTACGGGCGTCCGACTGAGTGTAACGACCCTGAAACGTTTATGGGGAAGATTGAAGTACGAGAGTGCGCCCACGCTTACCACGCTGAATGCGCTTGCACAGTTTGCCGGCTACACAGATTGGCGCACATTTAAACAAAATGCTGACGATGTGCAGGAACTTGGCGCGGTTGATGAAGGGCAACCTGTTGTTGCGTCTGGCCCTACCGTTGTAAAGAGAAGTAGCCGGTATTACTGGCTTTTGTTTTTGATTCCGTTTGGCTTGTTGGGTTATGCGTTGATTCCTGCCAAGAAGCGAACAGCGTCCTATACGATTGATAGTACCCGTTTTTCTTTTCGTGCTGATAAGATGGTGACGGAAGGAGTACCCAACTCGGTTGTGTTTCATTACGATGCACAGGCATCGCCAACTGATTCTATTTTTATTGCGCAGACCTGGGACATTGCACGGAAAAAATTAGTACCGAAAGACAAGAAAGAGCACTCTACTATTTACTACTATCCCGGATATTTTCGCGCGAAGCTGATCATTGACAGTACCATTGTAAAGACACACGATCTATGGATCACATCCGGAGGCTGGTTATGTCTCGTAGAAGATAAACCCGTACCGCTATATTTTAAGAAAGAAGAATGTGACACCGGTAATGGTGTTGAAGTAGATGCGGAAATTTTAAAGAAGTATAATCTTTCTCTTCACCCGAAAGCGCCACGCATCCGGATTTTCAATCAGGGTGATCTTGGTGATTTGATGAGCGACAATTTTGTTTTTGAGACAACCATCAAGAGTGATTTCAACCAGGGTACCAATGTATGCCAGCCGGTGCAGGTGCTTATTCAATGTAAAGATGATATTGTGATTATACCATTTTCAACGAAGCCTTGTGTCGGAGATTTATTTCTTGCCTTCTGCGGTGCTGTTGCAACCAGTAAAGATGCCGATCTCTCCAAGTTTGGAGCGGACCTCACACAATGGACAAAGCTTCGCATTGAAACAGTAAATCGACACGCCACGATATATGTAAATGATCAAAAAGCATACTCGCTCACGTTTCCCAATACACCCACGGGTATAGTAGGTGTGCAATACCGGTTTAATGGCGTAGGTGCTGTGAAGGATACGAAGTTTGAGAGTAAGGGAAGAGTGATCAAATTTTAAAATGCGATATATAGTATTGACTCTGTCTGTAATTTTTATCGCTTGTACTCCAAAAGATGACAAGGATTTACTTATCGGAGATTTATATTTTAGCGATTTGCGATTTGGTAATTTTTATAATCTGCCTGATAGTTCAAGAAATTATATTGAACACTATTTCGATACTATAAATATAGCAAAAGCCGACAGTGCAGATAAAAGATATCATGATCTTTTTCATGTTCTTAAGAATAAAGGATTACTATATAAACCTTTTGTTGACATCAAAGTGAAGGAAGATTCAATGGTTAAGTTATACCTTGACTCTGTGGATTACGATCGTATAAAAATATTCAAGTGGCGTGAACTCCTGAATGATCAGAAAAAAGTTGTTATAAAGGCAAGGACAAAGTATATAGATCGTTTCCCGTTTCCACTTCTGTATTGCCAGGAACTGGTGGATGTATCACTGACGGACGGAAAGACCTTGCCTCAGCGGAGTAAATTCAGGATCGAAGATTATAACTAATTGCACTTGCGCGGAACAAAAATGCGCTGTCCCCCATGATGATGGAGCCGGCAAAACTTTATAGGTATGAGCTCGTTAAACGAAGCACTTTCGTTTAGAAGGAACATGAAAACCCTGACCCTCTATTACCCTGAAGTTGAAGCGCATTTTCAACAAGCATCAGAAGATGCCTCCGGATTCACACATCGCACTACCGGCCAACAATGCTGGGGCGCGTTTGAAGAAAAGGTACTCACCAGCACGCACTATCGTTTTATGGAGTATAGCGCGAGTCCTTCGGCTAATTTTAATATCCGGTACAACGAAGAACAACTGCCTCACTGCATGAATATATGTATAGCGCTGCAGGGTATGGTAGAAGTAAAACTGAAGGAAAGCGGTGTGTCCGCTGCATTGACCGGACTTCGGCATCACTCGCTATATTCGTATGAGCAGGAGTATGATCTCATCGTCAATAAAAACATTCATGGTATACATGTAGCGATCGAGCGCGAATACTATGCTAATCTGTTGTGTGACCAAACCCGTTGGACAGCCGTACTCAAAGAGAAATTACTGAAGCAAGAGCTCGTAATGCATGGCGATGCTACTGTCAATAAAGATATGCAGCAGGTAATCGCTACAATCTGCAATAACCCCCTGACCGGCACCTTGCGCAAGTTGTTAATAGAAGCCAAGATGCTGGAGCTTGTCGCTTTACAGATAAGTCAGTTTATAGCTTCGGATAAAACACAGACTGATTGCTCAAAACTCAAACGAACAGACATCGATACATTTCACGACCTGCGTAAATATCTCGATCAACATTTTGCAGAAGATCTTTCGTTGCATGCATTGTCCCGCATGTTCGGATTAAACGAATTCAAATTGAAGAAAGGCTTTAAAGATATATTTCAATCCACAGTATTCGACTATATATATGAGTGCCGTATGAATCACGCACAATATCTTTTACGCGATCAAAAGAAATACGTAAATGAAGTATCCGCTGCCGTAGGCTATAAAAATCCTAACCACTTTTCAACAGCGTTTAAGAGAAAGTTTGGCACGAAGCCGAGCGAAATGGCAAATTAGCTTTGAGCTGCGAGGTTTGAGCTGTGAGAGAGGACGCTGGCTTCTGGCTGCAAGAAAAGTAAGATGATATGTAGTATATTTCTACTATCTCGCGGGTTTACGACTAAATATAGCAACAAGCATTTCTCCAGTGGCCAGAAGCCTGCAGCTTAGCAGCCTCTAACTCGCGGCTCGCAACTAAAAGCTCACAACTAATTTTCACCATTCTGCCGCAGGGTCGATCTTAAATACTTCCGACATTTCATCGAGCAGCGGTTGCAGATGTTCTGTGTGCTGGCCGTGGCGACCTCCGTTAACAGGCGAAAGTGTTTGCCAATCGGGCAGGTGCAGACTTGTTTGCCGCACGATATCTTCTGTTTTCTCGATCCACTTTTCTTTCAGTGTCTTCTCACCGCCAAATATACCTTCCGCTATCAGTTCTGCCTCGTAAGGTGATTCTTCAAATATACCGAGGGCATAAGGGAAAGCGAAGTCAAGTGCATATTGCAGTTTGCTTATACTTTCCGGGGTGGCTGATCCAAGCTTTTTAATAAATGTGTTGGCGTGTAATGTATGGTAGCGCAGCTCGCCTCTGATCTTACGTGAAAGTTCTGCCAGGGGTTGGAACGATGACTCTGCCAGTATTTCAAAACGAATTGCCTGGGCGGTATCAAACAAAAAATGGCGCATGAGACTGAAGTCATATTCACCATTTGGTAATTCAACGAGTATACAATTATGAAACTGGTTGGCGTTTCGCATAAACGCAACGGTGTCGGGAGCCTGTTCACCAAGTTCGTGTAGTATCTGGTATAGCGCATAGCTCTGGCCTATCTTATCCTGCGCCATGGAAGAGAATGCTATATCTTCTTCCAGCAACGGTCCGAAGCCTGTCCACTCGGAGTTACGGTGACCGAGAATGAGTTGGTCATCGGCTATTTTATAGAGGAGTTCTTTTATTGATTGCATTTTTGAAGAAGTAAGAAGTAAGAAGTAAGAAGTATATATTTCAGGTGGGGCGTTCGAGGAATGATTTTAGTTTGTCTCCGCCTTTATAGTCAGTGGCATCCCGGAATTTTTTTTCAGGTAATGTATTCCAAAGGTCTTTCTCTTCGGGGTTGGTGAAGCGTATGGTATCGGTGCGTATGGCCCATATGTTGTAAATGGTTTTATCGCTGCCGAATTTTTGTTTTGCTATATACATAGCTTCCTGTGGCGTGGCGGCTTCTACAGTTCCGGCATGGAGGTGTTGTTTGCCACGTTTTAGCAGATGATATATTTCGTACGATTTTTTTGTTTCGTTGGAAGTTGGTGGTACTTCTATCAGGCTATAGGCACTTTGGTTGCCTTCGGTTATAGGTGAAGTATATACATCATGCGTATCAACTACATATAGTGATGTGCAGGTAAACCTCCTGGTAAATGCTTCTTTGGCCAATACATACGCCAGCTCCAGGTCAGGTGCATGTACAATGCCTTCGTGCTGAAAAGGTTTTCCTTCTTTCGGTTGCACAAAAACTTCAAACGTACCGAACTGGTCGAGTGCGGCTTTCGGCTCAATGCCTTGTCCGGTTACTGTGGATTGTAAACGATTTACTCTCGGGTCAAGCGACTTCACTATATGTATAGGTTTACTTTGTTATAAGTGCTTCAAGCGTTGCTACCTGCAATCCCTGCTTTTCAGCGTCCAACTAATTTATAGTCCGTTTCTCAATGACTTTTACCTTTCTGCTTTTGGTGCCTTTTATAAAAACTTATTCTTGCTTAATATCGTTTTACAATTCCACCATCATTATGAAGTACCTGGATCTCCTTGTGGCATTAGACCTGCTATCGAGGTATTACCCGCGATATCATTCGAACGAATTGATTCTGCTTGCCGAAGACATCTGGAAATGGATCAACAATGAATTACCGGAAGACAGCAGTGCGCTGATTTATCTCAAGAGTATTTATAATTCGCCCACGGAAGCGTTAACTGCTGTGTGGAAAGAGATTCTGCTCATCACCGGATCGTTCACGGCATTCCGAAGAAATTAGGCAAGCGGTGTAACGTAAG
>DJFR01000065.1:68688-92100 GCA_002432545.1 Flammeovirgaceae bacterium UBA5867
TTGTTGCAGGGACCATCACCATTTATCACACGCTTGAATTCTTCCCAGTCAGGTTCGGTATAGTCCCATCGTCCGGTTTCTGTATTTTTCTTCAGCTTCTCATCCGGAATGGTAAATCCTAACTCTAAAATTTTCGGCACATACATATCCAGGAATTGATTTCGGGTATCATCGTTCGATGACATCTTTACTTTCCATTTCATTAAAACTTGTGTATGCGTTGAGATTTTATCGGCCGGACCAAAGAAGTGCATCATCGGCGTCCACCAGCGGTTGATAGCTTGCTGAAACATCTCGCGTTGTTTGGTTGTGCCCGTAGCAAGGTATATTACACAATGGTGTCCATACTTCAGGTGAAATGATTCTTCTGCGCAGATTCTTTCAAGTGCCCGGCAATAGGGTCCGTAACTTCCTTTTGCATTGGCAAGTTGATTAACGATAGCGCCCGCATCAACCAACCATGATATAAAGCACGCATCGGCCCAGGTATAGGCAGGGTAATTAAAAATGTTCGAGTATTTTGATTTACCTGTGATGAGATCATCGATCATCGCTTCGCGCGATTTACCCAATGTCTCTGCAGCACTATATAATAACTGAGCATGACCTACTTCGTCCTGAACTTTTGCGATGAGTGCTAATTTTCGTTTGAAGCCAGGCGCTCGTGTTATCCACGTGCCTTCAGGGAGTGCACCTATAATTTCGCTGTGCGCATGTTGTTCGATCATGCGAATGAGTTGCTTGCGATAAAGCTGCGGCATCCAGTCAACGGGTTCGATCTTTTCGCCACGCTCGATGCGTGCTTCGAACGCTGCCAGCTTTTCGGGATCTTCCTGCAGACTTTCGGTTTGAATGCCTTCGAATGTATTACCACCTCCGTACATAGCGTTATGGGTTAATCGCTAACCGCGAGTCGTTAACTTGTTAAATTATCTCTGATAACAATTAACGTGTAACGCTTAATAAATCACGGTTAACCCCTAACGAGTTACGAATTAAAAATGGTAATACAAACGATTGTTAGTCGAAATCAGGCGTTTTTCTTCAAGCCGTTTACCAGCATATCGGCCAGTTGGAAACCGAGTTGCAGCGGGTCAATGGCTGAGCCCGGATCATACCACATTGGCATCCAGTTCAGTGAAGAGAAGAGTGTCATTACCGCGAGTTTCTTATCGATCGAGTCTTTGAATTCCCCGGATTTTACTCCTTGTTCAATAATACTTTTAAAGCGGTTGATATAGTTGATACGCATCAGCAAAAAGTCGCGCAGGTATGGCTGACTTAAGTGCCGGTGCTCATTCATAAATACTGCAGATGCTGTAAGGTCTTTTGCCATCACCTGGATGTGACCGATGATACCGTTGCGGAGTTTTTCACTGGCCGTTACATCTTTGCTTTCAACTTCTGCCAGCGACTTCTGAAATTCTGCAGCCATATCGAAACACAAGCTGCGAAGGATTTCTTCTTTTGATTTGATGTGTGAATACAAACTGGCGGCTTCGATGCCCAGCAAATGGGCGAGATCACGCATCGAAGCAGCAGCATAGCCTTTCTCTTTGAAAAGTTCGGCCGCTTTTCTGATTACTTGTTCTTTCCTCGATAAGTTTGAAATAGCTTCACTCATAAGTTCAATCGACAATTACCTTAAAGTTACGGAATAATCAATTCCCCTTAAAAGTAGTAACTAGAAATTATGCAGTGAAAGGAAGTAAAGAAAAATTAGAAGTAAATTTCAAGTAACGACTGTTAGTTATATATACGTCCGAATGTAGGGTATACATTCGGACGAATAGTTACTGCTTTAAAAAATCACACCAAAGCTAAAGGCATTGAGTTTGGGACCTTTGCCTTCTTCGAAGAGTTCGTTGATATCATAGTTGAAGAAGAGATCCGTAGAACGATATCCTATCTGCAGGCGTGCTCCGTAGCGGAAATTGTTCAGGTAAAAACTATCTCTGTCTTTTTCTTTTTCACGACCATCGTCTTTATATACCAGCTTCGAGTGACTTGATATTCTATAGCCGATGTATGGGCCGAGACCTATACGAAACGATTCACCATCATTCTCCCACACACGTGATTTACGACTGTTGTCACCAAAGTCAATCACCGGTATAAGCGATGCTGTTACATACGATGCTGTTAATTTACTTTTGATGAAGTCAACATCGCGTGTGTCTTGTACAAACTGTACACCGTCATCTGTTTTTTGAATGAGGATATTATCTTCCTGGAATTTGAAATTATACCAGCTTACACCAAGACCCCACTCGAGGAAAAACTTTTTACCCAATCGTGATCGCTGTATAGAAGACATACCTACATACCACGAGCCCCACGGTCTTACGGCATAGGTTGAATTGCTTGAAGGGAAATCGCCATCCTGCAAATAGTTATTTGTGCCCAGATCGAAGTTGAACGATTGCCACGTGCGGCCCCAATGTCTGCTACCGTGGTGTACATGCCAGTCATAGTTATTATTGTCGTCATCATCATCGTCTCCATCTCTATCATCACCTTCACGTGTCCAGTACACTTCTTCACTGTCTCCTTCTTTACGGGTAGAATCTTGCGCCAGTGCAGTAGTATCGTTGTTCTCTAATTTGGTAAGTATATTTTTAAAGAGCTCGTTATAGTTATAGTTCTTTAATACTTCCAGGTCTTTACGATCTTGTATAGTAAATATTACGCGACTCGTTTTTGCCAGCTCTACAATTACTGTATCCCGCTTCTCCTGTGCTATAGCTGTTATGCTTACTAAAGCAACAGCCGCTATCATCCATATTTTTTTCATACCTGATTACTTGTTTTGTCCACGTTTTTCATTTTTAAAATTCAGCGCGAGAATTTCATTTTTCTTCTGCCTTAGTTCGCCTACAGGGTCTTGGTTGTTTTTAAGATCCTGTGCTTTCTTCAGCAGCTTTTTAAACGTAGATGGTTTTTGTTCTTCATCGGTTGCTTCCTCTGAAAGATTTTTATTCAGGTAATTATCCGTTTCGTCTGCACTAAATACAAGTGTTATACTTTGTTGTGTAGCAACTACACGTTCATGCTGCATGGCTGCTACATCGGGTGTTTCTACTATAGCTATAGCAGGAACTTCATCAACAGAAGGCTGTGGTGTTGTCTCTGCCACTAACTCCTGCTGTGGTATTTCATCCTTTGCCGGAGGCGTTACTATATTTCTGTTTTGCTGTGGCTGCTCCGTATTATTTTTATTATCCGATACTTGGGCTTCGGTTTTCTTTGCCGATGGTGTAACGGTTTCAGAATATATATCGGTTTGTTGTGCTGGTGTTGCATCAGGAGCCGGAATGGTCTCTTTATTTTTATCAGGTATAATTTCAGCAGGTTGCTGTTTGTCGGTCAGCAGTGGTGCTGGTGTAGTACTATCGTGCAGTGCAGACCAAAGTATATATCCGGCTACCACAAGCAATAGGAGCGAAGCCGCAGCCTTCCACCAGATACCGCGTGTATTATTTTTTTTGTCAAGGCCGGTCTCAATTCTATCCCACGCACTTGCCGGAGCAGGTCTTGAAAAACTTTCCAGTTTATCGCGAAACAATTTGTCAGGTTGCTGATTCATCGTTACTGATTTTTTGATTGGACACCCAATCATGTTCTACTAATTTTTTTTGCAGGTATATTCTTGCTCTGCTTAACTGCGACTTCGATGTGTTTTCACTAATGCCCAGGTGCTCTGCTATTTCTTTATGCGAGTATCCATCGATGGCATACATGTTGAACACAATGCGATAGCCCGCGGGCAGTTCTTGAATAATGTTAAGGAGATCTTCGGTTTCGAGATGATCGCTGAGGCGATCGTAATCAGGTTCGCGGTCGGCTTGTTCCAGTTCTGTTTCCAGGTACATAGACCGGTTTCTGCGCAGGTGTGTAAGCGATTCGTTTACGATTATTTTTCTGATCCACCCCTCAAAACTTCCCTCATTCTTAAACTGATCGATCTTGTCAAAAATCTTCATGAACGCGGTGACCAGAACATCTTCCGCTTCCATCGGATCTTTTACATACCGGTAGCAAAGTCCATACATTTTGGACGAATAAGTTTCATAAAGGCGTTTCTGAGCGCTCTTATCGCGCTTTAAACAACCTTGTATCAACTCATCTTCGTTTGCCCGGTAAATCTTTAATCGCATTTAAATGATTCTGGCACTAAGATGCATATACGAACCCGGAGGTTGCGCGGGCAAAAAAAATATTTGTTGTCTTAAAAGAATTGCCAGTCAGTAGGCTGCGAGATAGTCTACCGTAAGAGTAATCCACGAGGCTTTTCGCGGATTTACGAAAACACAATTGATGCACCCGTTGCTGTCGTACAGGTTAGCGAAAAGTCCTTTATCTTCTTTTACAAATACAGAATACCTTCCGGGAGGAAGCTTTACTTTAAAGGAACCATCGGACTCGCTCATTACTTTGGTTACAAAGGCTGTTTGTATAGCGGTAAAGAATCCATCCTGTTGGGTTGCATCGCTCAGATTGGTGGCATTGTAAATATAAATTTCGCGAACGATGCCCTGCTGCGGATTTCTTGTTTTGTCAGGGCCAGGCATTTGATCTCCACTTACCCAAAATACCTGGCCTTGAAGAATGCCTGGTTTCTGAGCCTGCGCATTTCCGAGCAAACTTATCAATGCTATCAACAGGAGAAGTTTTCTCATATACCTAATTTACAAAATTCAATAGAAAACTGCCGGGTTTTTATCTATATACTTTTATCTGGTGTAACAGATAAACACGGGTAATGTTCTATAAATCTGTAAAACAAAATATAAATCCGGATCAGAACTAGACGATCTGGAAGATTAAATAGACAAGTACTATCAATAGGAAGATGATCATAGGTTTGGGGGTTGGGGATTTAAACGTTGTTTTTCAATAACAGTTGCGGGCCGGGAGTTTCAGCGCGGCTGCTATATTGATAGTAATGCAGGCCAAAGACAAAAGTCACGCAATACGTAATTGGGTTGAGGCAAAAGGAGTAAGGATACAATGATCCTTACTCCTTTTGAGTATATATACTTTTAATGATCACGTTTTACAATGGATGGATTGCCTTTGTAATCTATATCACTTGCTATACCTTCTTCCATTTCAAGATGGTCGGTAACATTTACTTTGGCAGAAGATGCTCCGTTTACTTCTATAAATGCATTTCGCACTTTGAAGTCATAGGCCCGCAGGGATGACGCGCCCTGTATCGTGGCATCCATATTCCTGCTGGATCCTTCCAGCGAAAGTTTTGACGCCCCGCTCAGGTGTAAGGTTACATTGTCAGCTTCCACTTCACCACTCACATCTACAGCACCTACTATATCTATATCCAGATCTTCGGCTTCAAATTCCTTGAAGTTTATTTTACCTGCCCCTTTCGCTTTTATCTTTTCAAGCTTCGGCATGGTAATGTTGATCTTGATTTCATCTACACTCAGAAAATCGCGACTCCAGTTTATACCGCGGTCATCCTGGTAATCGATTACCAATGCACTGCCCTGGCGTTCGATCTTATATTTCTCTTTTTCGCTTTCAGGTCCCGTCAGTTCAATGGCATACGTATCTCCGCTGGTAATGCGTACATCAAATATTCCGCTTACGTCTACTTCATCAAAGTCTGTTAAGCCATATTGATCACTGGTTTCTTCTTTGGTTTCAGGATCGCCTTCTGCTACGGGGCATGTGAGGCAGTCAAGTCCTTTAGGAGTCATGCGCCACGTTTCACCATCCAGAAAATTACCGTCAACATATTGCGTAATGAACCGACTCACATCTTCTGTCATGGTAAACGGAAAGTCGTACGGAATATATAACGTCATATCCAGTCGCTGTCCGCGGAAGATAGCATCATCCTGGAAGACTATATTTGAATCGAAGGTAAATATGGAATCCTCAACGGCAACATTATAGTTTACCATGCGTGCATTCTCAATTGCTTTTTGTCGCGTGCTTCCCTGCGCCTGAAACTCCTGTACGAGTTTAAAATCTTTTCCATCATAACCTTTCAATGCCAGGTGTGTTTCATCGTAATCATCAAGGCCGGTTTCATTCAATCGCAGTATAGCGCGCTTGCCGGAAACATGATAGGTATTTTCTACTTTGTAGCTGCCTTCTTCTTTAAAGGCAAATACAATTTTGGGTATACCGATGCTGAGCATAACAATACTCACAAAGAATAATACAAACAATGTCCAACCCGCTGCCGCGCCAAATACAATTCGTTTCGCGATCATGGATATACCGAGCAACAGAATCAATATACTTGGAATGAGACATGCTATAAATCCTGCGAGTGCTATCCAGCCCGGAAATGCACGAGTCATAGCATCTACCGGCAAACTGAAGTTATCGCCTTCTACCATCCACGGTATAGACAGTGCAGAGCCTGAGAAAAAGCCGAGCGCTAAGCCACCGGTAATCAGAACCGTAAATGCAAAGCCTATACCCATGCATACTATAAAGATACCGATGATAATCCGGAATGCTTCGATCAGCGGCCCGATGATTTTAGCCAGTGCAGAGAGAATCATTCCGATAAGACGAAAAGGGAAGAGCAGTATTTTGGTTGCTGCGCTCTCTTCTTTTTCAGGATCAACGTTTAGATTTTTTTTTATTGTCGACTCAATGTTCGACAGTGTAACGGGTTCGCCTTGCATCTGCATGCGATCGGTAAGTGTTTTCGCTTCCGGCAGTGCAATCCACAATACTATATATAGCAGCAGACCTAAACCACCAACAATTGTGAAGATTACAAACAACAGGCGGATCACAACGATATCTATACCGAAATAAGAAGCTACACCGGCTGATACACCTCCTAATACTTTACGCTCCGGGTCGCGAAACATTTTCTTATCAACAACCGGTTCTTCAAGTGTATAGGATCCTGGTACAACGATCCACATTACCAGGTATATTACGATAGTAACACCATACGCAAAGGCAAGCACGGCAAATAATAGCCTGATCCAAAGCGGATCTATATTAAAGTAATTCCCCAGACCGGCACAAACACCACCCAGTATCTTACGTTGCTGGTCGCGCATCAACTGGCGCGAAGGTGTAAATGTTTTATAGCTTTTGCTGTACGTGCTATCAGATGATGACGTGCTGCTACCACCGGCGGTGGTTTCTTCATACACTGTATTTCCTGAGGACGGTCTGGCACCAGCGCCCGGGGAGAACTCATGTTCTTCCACAGCTTTGAAATCACTTACACTACCCATGGTTGTAATAAGTGTATGTACATCGTCAGCCGTAATAACCTGCTTGCCTTCGTTCAGTTTGGATAAAAAGATTTCGGCAATGCGGCTCTCGATGTCAGCCATGATTTCAGTACTGTCCTCAAAAGAAGAGAAATATTTATTGATCGAATCCAGATACTTTCGCAGGTTATCATATCCATCTTCTTCAATATGGAAGATGATGCCGCTGATGTTGATGCTGATATTCTTTTTCATATAGTCAATAGACGTGAGATGTTATACAAATTATATGTTGGGTTTGGATGTGATCATTTGTGTGGAATGTACGAGTTCATCCCATGTCTCGGTAAGTTTCCCCAAAAATTTGCTTCCTTTATCAGTAAGCTTATAATATTTTCGAGGTGGGCCGGACTTCGACTCAATCCATTTGTATTCTAGAAGCCCCGCATTCTTAAGGCGGGTAAGGAGAGGATAGAGAGTACCTTCCACAACTATGATCTTGGCTGCGGTAAGTTCATCCAGCATATCGGAAGCGTATACTTCGCCCCTCGAAATTATGTGGAGGATGCAGTACTCCAGAATTCCCTTTCTCATCTGTACTTGCGTGTTTTCAAGGTTCATACATCCCTGTTTTTTTGTTCAATATAGATCTATATACGGAAGGGTACTATGTATGACCAAGTACTTTTTTGTTTTTGCATCTATGCATGTCATGGTAATGACCGTAAGTTGTTCATATATAGATGTTTATCATCCTTTAAAAATCTTTAAAATTTTTTTTGACCGGAATTTTGCGCGTTAAATGTTTAAGAAAGTTGTCTTAAAAGTGAACACAGGACTGTTCATTTTTATATAAAGACTTCAGTCTGACTGGCCAATTAAACGAAGAAGATGAAAAGTAGAAACATAGACGAACCACTGCTTTTCGGAGACCTTATACCAGGATGTATAGCGGAGAGATTAAAATAGCGTGATGTCTTGAATTTTGATTCAAGTACGAACAGATAATTACAAGTGTAAATATTTGCAGAATATTGATTTCGAAGAACTTACTTCCCAACACAACTTAGTATGTACCTTTGTTAACAAGGCCTTGGGGAAGTTTTAATGAAGCGAATTTTTTCAGTACTGCTCGTTCTGACAGCAATTGTGCGGGTAAGTGCCCAGATGGGCAATGAGTGGATTGATTATAGTCAATCGTACTTCAAAATTCCTGCTGGTAAAGATGGTATATATAAACTCGACTATGCGAGTCTTCAATCTGCAGGCTTCCCGGTAGGTTCCGTTGACCCGCAGCACATTCAACTTTTTCATCGCGGTGTTCAGCAGGCAATTTATGTAGACGGCGAGGGTGATGGTCAATTCAACAGTTCTGATTTTATAGAGTTCTACGGCAGACGCAACGATGGTACGCTGGATGCCGATCTCTATAAAACTGCATCGCTACAACCGCACAAATATTATAGTCTCTATAATGACACGACCAGTTATTTTCTAACTGTAGGAGCGCTTAACGGAAAGCGGATGGTTTCTTTTAATGAAGACAATACATCGGGACTTGCTGCCGAGAGTTATCACATTGATGAGAAGTTACAGTTGTTAACAACGCAGTATAGTGTTGGTAATGATTACGGTGTAGAGATGCGCTATACATTCTTTGATGGCAGCGAAGGCTGGACAGGAACACAAGTGGTGCAGGCACAATCGATCGATTATTCAGTTACAGGTATTTCCAATGGTTATACTTCGGGAGGCAATCCACAGCTGGAGCTTTTGCTGGTAGGAAGAGGACCGATGGATCACGTAGCCGAAATATATGCAGGAGCGTCATTACGATTAATCGGTACGGTAAGTTTTTCAGGCTATACTACATATACATTTACACAGGCGTTGGCATGGAGTGATATAGCCGCGAATGGATCATTGGCTGTGCGGGTAAAGGTGATTGGTTCCGCAGGGGGAACAGACCGGTTGAGCGCATCCTATATAAAGCTGCGCTATCCGCAAACAACCAACGCTGCATCGCTCACTGAAAAAGTATTTATACTGAATGCAAATGCAGGAGGCAAGTCATATATACAAATACAAAATCCGGCATCGGGTCTTCGTCTTTTTGATATAACCGATGTATCGGCTGTTGTCAGGATCGGTACTACATCATCCACTACATTAAATGCCGTTGTACCTTCCACCAACACTTCGCGAACAATCTTTGCGGCCTCAACCGTTATATCGCCCAAAATCAAGCCTGTCAAGTTCAGGTATATAAATCCGCACGATTACAATTACATCATTATAAGTCACCCGTTATTAAGAAAAACAGGAGGAGGCTATAGCGATCCTGTAAAGGCCTATGCGGAATACAGAGCGTCTGCAGCCGGAGGGGGCTATGATACATTGGTAGTCAATGTAGGTCAGCTATACGATCAATTCAACTATGGTGAAACTTCGGCTCGTGCTGTATATAAATTCATGCGATACCTCGCGGCCACCAATCTGCCCCGCTATCTGTTTATAATCGGAAAAGGATTGGAAGTTCCTCAAAACTATTATCGTAATCCTACATCAACTTCATTTGCAACTTATAAGGATCTTGTTCCTCCGGCAGGTAATCCGGGCTCTGATTCATACTATACGGCAGGTCTTGCCGGAACAACCGATGATCCGGCTGTTGCCACAGGGCGTATTACAGCGAACAAGCCTGCAGATGTAGCAGCCTACCTGAATAAAGTAATAGAAACTGAAGCTCGTCCTTTTGATGATCTGCGCAGAAAACATGTACTTCATTTGAGTGGTGGTATTGAAGAAGGCGAACCAGAACTCTTTCGTTCGTTTTTAGAAGACTACGCAACCATTGCTACGGGGTATCATCTCGGAGGAAAAGTTTCTGCAATAGCAAAACGGTCTACAGATATAGAGTTAATAAATATAGCACAGGAAGTTAACCAGGGACTAAACCTTGTAACATTCTTTGGGCATGCATCGGCTACTACGCTGGACTTTGATATTGGTTTTGTTACCGATCCTATCATGGGATATAATAATCCGAATAAATATCCGATGATGATTATGAACGGATGTAGTGCCGGAGCTTTTTTTGCAAACCGGTTATTGTTTGGTGAAGACTGGATATTAGCCGCTAATAAAGGCGCAACTGCATTTATAGCACATAGCTATTTAGGCTTTGTATCGAACCTTCGGATATATACTGAGAACTTTTATAAAGTTGGTTTTGGCGATTCTGTTTTTATACACAAAGGTATTGGTGATATTCAAAAAGAAACAGCCAGGAGACATATAGCTCAAACAGGTTCTTCGCTGGCCAATACTACTCAAGTACAGCAAATGATTTTGCTGGGCGATCCGGCAGTGCCACTGTTCGGAGCAAATAAATCTGATCTGGAAGTAAAAGACGAAAATGTATATGCACAGGCTTTTGATGGCGGTACCATCACGGCATTGACTGATTCATTTGCGCTGAAAATTATCGTGCGGAATTTCGGACAAGCGAAAGAAGATACGATGCGTATTGAAGTGAAGCGTTACCTGAACGATAACTCATCGATCGTATATGACTCGCTATATCCGTCAACACTCTATAGCGATACATTAACATTCATTATCAGAAAAGGACGCGAGAATGGTGGAGGTAATAATCGATTTGATATTACGATCGATCCGGATGGCGTAATCAATGAGTTGAGTGAAACCAACAATTCAGCTTCACTAACATTACCAATAGCACTTAACGGTACCAAGAATCTTTACCCGACTGATTTTGCCATTGTTCATAATACAGACCTTACACTTTCTTTTCAAACCACCGATTTACTTTCGGACGAAAGAGAGTTTATTGTTGAGATAGACACGATAAACACTTTTGATAGCGGGTATAAAAAAACATTTACGGTAAAAGGTACTGTACTGGCGCGGCAGGGTGTAACCATTCTGCAAGCTGATACACTTGCATTTTACTGGCGAACCAAGCTGGCGCAACCGCTTGCCGGAGAAAGTGATGCCTGGGTTGCAAGTTCATTTACCTATATAAACAACGGACCGGAAGGTTGGGCACAGGTACATTTTCCACAATACACAGCCAATGTAACAGATGGCCTGGTGCAGGATGCCACGCTGCGAAAGTTGAATTTTAAGGCAACGGTTACACCGGTAGATATAATAACGTATGGACCTAATCACGTTACCACGAATACAGATGTTCGCATAAATATTTCAGGTGCTGAGTATAACCTGGTGAGACAAGGATTTTTTTGTCGCGATAATACAATCAACCTGATTGCGTTCGATAAGAGTTCAACTGTTCCGTATATCGGTATTCCTTTCAAGTGGTATGATCGTAAAGGTCGCTCATGCGGACGTGAACCGTGGGTGATCAACAGCTTTGTCTATACAGAGTTGATCACTACGAACAACGATGATATCAGAACCTATGTTGATAATATAGCGGTGGGGGATTCCGTAGTGCTGTTTAGTATAGGTAACGCTAATTATCCACTGTGGCCGGCTGCTGCAAAATCAAAATTAGGAGAGCTTGGTATTTCGGTAGCGCAGATTAATGCACTGGCATCTGGTGAACCGGTTGTTATCTTCGGAAAGAAAGGCGCTGCTGCAGGCACGGCTAAAATGTACCGTGCAAGCGGAACACCTATAAATGCACAACAGCTCACCGTGAACAAAACAATTACTGGTCGCTATACTTCGGGTAGCATGACTTCTAAAGTAATCGGACCGGCTCAGGCATGGCAGTCGGTTATTCGCAATACCAAACAAGTAGAGCCGCAAGACGCTGTGAGCTTTGATCTGTTGGGAGTAAAATTGAATGGAGACGAAGAAATCATATACCAGAATTTCACAACAGACCTTGATCTGTCGGGTATAGATGCTTCGGTATACCCCTATATAAAGTTGGTATATAAAGCTACCGATGAAATTAATCTGACGGTTGCACAATTAAGAAAGTGGCTGGTATTGTATACGCCTGTGCCGGAAGGCATATTGATTTCTATGAACAGCCGTTCTGCGCAGAGTATAATAGAAGGTGTTACCTGGCAAGGTAAATACGGCTTTATTAATGTCAGTGATAAGGAGTTTACAGATTCACTGTCGGTGCGCTATGAATTGTTTAATGAAGACCAGCGTAAATCTCAGTTGGAGTATATAAAGATCAAACCTCCGGCTCCGGGTGATACCTCGAACTTCAATCTCAATATTGCTACAACGGATATGGCCGGCCTTAACGATGTAAATGTATTTGTAAATCCTCAGATTATACCGGAACAGTATTACGATAACAACGTGCTGTCGCTTGCCGGTTATCTCACCGTGACGGTAGATGCATTTGATCCGGTACTGGATGTTACCATCGATGATCGCCATGTGCTGAACGGAGATTTTGTATCGGGCAATCCGTTCATAGCAATTCGTGTATGGGATGAGAATAAAAAGAAATTCAAAACAGATCTGGAAGGGATGAAAGTATATCTCACTTATCCGTGCGATGAAGAAACCTGTACACCAACAACTGTTGATTTAAGCAGCAGTGAAGTGACCTGGTATCCGGCAACAGAAACGTCTGATTTCCGAATAGACTTTAAGCCGGTAAATCTGCCTTCCGGTAAATATACTTTGCGTGTGGAGGCTGCTGATGCGCGTAACAATGCCAGTGGTGCTGATCCGTACCTCGTTGATTTTGTTGTTAGCGATGAGACCTCTGTTACTATTTCGGAGCCTTATCCAAATCCATCTGCATCTGATTTTACCTTCCGGGTAATTTTAAGTGGCCAGTATATACCCGAGAACTTTAACCTGGAACTGGTAAATGTAAATGGCAAACTGCTGCGGGCATTTTCGCAAAATGACGCTGATGACTTTCACATTGGTGTAAACTACCTGAAGTGGGATGGAACAGATCTGCAAGGCAATGTTCTACCCAGCGGAGTATATATATATAAGATGCAGTTCAGTGTGAATGGAACCCAGATATCCCGCGAAGGGAAACTGGCATTAGTGCGATAGGCTGACTATATGCAATAAGACTTTGTGCCTGGGGATTGCTCAGACACATTATTCTTCAGATACCATTTGAAACATCGGGCGCTTCTCCAGCGTCATGTGCGCATCAATATCCTTTATGTCTTTCTGATTTTTTTCAATAAAGCGATTATAAGATGCTACGATCAGGTCATATCCTTCGCGATAATTATTAACACGCTGGTCGGCCTGATTGATTTCTTCAGCCAGTTTTTGAAGCGTGGTATTATAGTTGAATTCGGTTTGAGACTCTGCAAGTGCAAGAAGTTCTGATACCAGCGAGGTTGATGCAAAATCATATTCTTCCACCACATCGGCATTCGCCATGGTTTTCTGCGTATAGCGGAGGCGTAACAGCTGATCAAGTCGTTGTTCGTATATAGCAAGCTCCTCACTTTTTTCAGGCGATGATATCATCAGCTCGTGAATGAGATTGTGCATGGCCTTTATTTTCTGGTTGTCGTCATGGATCATAACGTTCCAAGCCTGCAGCATGCTGTCTTGCAAACCAAGATAAGCATCCGTAAGCGAATCCAACCTTGTAAAGGTCGTGGCAGATTGCTCCTGGGTAACTTCTTTATTACCACAGTTCCAAAAAACAAAAGCACAACTGGTAATAAACATACCAGATAACAAGATTCTCATGCGTACTTCAAAATAAAAAGGGCTCCAAGTGACCAATACGGTGCAAAGAAATAAAATGTTCGTCTGGTTTTCAGCATTTTATAAAACGAGTATGTTTTCATGAAGGAAATCCATATTTCAATGTATACCCCAAAAACTATTATTGCACAGGCTTGAACTGCTCAAAGGCTTCCCGGCAGGTATAGCAATAGTGAATTGAGCGGCAAAGTGTGGAACCAAATGTGTTACGCAATTCAGTATTTGTACCGTTGCAACGGGGGCAGGCCACATGTTCCAGCAGATCAATATCCTGAATCGGTGCTGAGAACGGAGGAGCAAGGCCAAACTTTTTCAACGCCACTTTCCCTTTTTCTGAAATCTTATCAGACGACCAGGGCTTGTGAAAGTGAACGTTTATAGAAACCTGCGGAACTCCTTTCGCCTGCAGTGTCTCCGTTATATCGCGTTGCATTACATCCAAAGCGGGGCACCCTACAAATGTAGGCGTCATCTCGATCTTTACTGTATCTGCTGCTATAGCTATACCCGTTATCACGCCAAGATCTACCAGCGATAACACGGGTATCTCTGGATCTTTGACTTCTTCAAGCCATTGGTAAATATCGTCTACGGTAAACGAAGGCATTTGTAAAGCTATGAATATATAACATCAAATGAACCCGGAAGAATCTGATTCAAGTGATGTTTTAAATGCTTTACATAGTCGAGCGCAAGAAACTCGAGTGAGTGAAGTTCAAGTGCGTTGCGACCGGTATTACATTCACGCAAATACTTGTCTTCGGGCATGGCGATCAGAACTGCATAGATGCGCTCGTTGACGAGTCGCCAGAGCGCGATAACATCATCTTTTTTAGAAGCCTGATAATTGTTGGCCGCTACCCAAAAATCCTGGTTGTAAATAATGTGAGGAGGTTCACTTTCGTGCTGGCCACAAATAAATCTGCGCAGGTTGTTATGCCCTGAGTCGATCAGGTGGCCAAGAATTTCCTGCTTGCTCCATTTATGAAGATTCGGCTTGGCCAAAAAATCATGATTAGGAACAGCAGCGATTCGTTCCGAAAAATCGTGAACGATCTGCAGCAGTTCGAGTGCTATAATTTTCAAGAAAGTATGAGCGACTGTACGCCCGGTTGATTATTTCTTCTCGGAAACTCTTTCAAGATTGAAGAGCTCATGCAGCATTTCGGTAAGCGACTCTGCATCGCCACGTTTACATGCTGCTTTCAATTGAAGTACCGGATACTTCAGAATTTTCTGCATGAGCGAGCGACTCATTTCCTCTAACTTCTCTGCTTCCTCCGGCTTCGAGTTTTTCAGGAATCGTGCTAACTCTTCCTGGCGGATTTTCTCCAGCGTATTCTTTAATTTCTGGATGGTAGGAGATACTACCATTTCTTTGGACCAGTCTTCGAACTCGCGAATGGTCTCGCCAATGATCGCCTGAATTCTTGGGATAGAAGCTTTACGCTTTTCAACCGCCTCGTTTGTTTTTTCCTGGATGTCGTCAAGGTTATATACGATCGCCCCGGGAACTTCCTCGATTGAAGCTTCAATGCTGCGTGGCATAGAAAGATCGATGAAGAATTTATGTGAGAATATAGTTATGTCTTTTAACAGCTCGCGATTGATAAGCGGTTCGTTACCTGATACAGAGCTGATCACAACATCAGCTTTCTGAATTTCTTCTTTCAGATTTTCGATGCCGCCAAATTTGAATCCACACTTTTGTGCAAGCTTCTCAGCTTTATCGAGCGTGCGGTTTAGTATCGTAACATTTTGCAGGCGTGTATTCACCAGGTTCAGACAAACGTCTTGTCCTATTTCACCAACACCAACAACAAGTATTTTTGGTTCCCGAACACCGGCAGTCAGATCATCAGCCATTTCTTTGGCAGCGTATGAAATCGAAGCTGCACCATCGCGGAAGGAAGTCTCCTGAACCACACGTTTGTTCACAAAGAAAATGGTGTGCATCAATCTGTGGAGAAAAGGCCCCGCCATATTCTCGTCTGCACTCCACTGATAAGCATTTTTTACCTGACCGGAAATTTGAAGATCACCAATAACCTGCGCGTCCAGACCAATGGCAACTTCAAAAAGATGGTTAACAGCATCAGTCCCGGTTAACGTAGTGAAATGCTGTTCAAAACCCGGATCAATATTTTTTACGAATGAAAGACCTTTAAAAATTTCAGAAGCGTAATCCTGATCTGCTACATAGTAGATCTCCGTACGGTTGCAGGTAGAAACTACCAGCACATCGGTAGTGGCCGTGTAATCGCGGATAAAATTCAACAATTGCTTAACGGCAGATTCAGTAAGCGACACCTGCTCACGGATTGCAACCGGAGCGGTTTTATAGGTTAGAACGAGTGCTTTTAAATTCTGTGTCATTTCGAATAGCAAAGGTAAAGCCTGAGCGAAAATCAATCATGATAAAAGTCAGCGAACATATAATTTAGAATGAGTATAAATAGCTCCGACTGTAATCGCTTTCCCTAGTACGGAGCTCGCTATTTACAAGTTGTTCATCACCCATCATTATGTGGGATGTTGGCTCGGCAAATGCTCCTCTACAACCAAAGAACAAAGACTGTTGTTCCCGAAGACAGCAAGACGCATTCATGAGAGTCAAAAAAAAATGTCGTACTTGAAATGAGTTGAAGTTGTAGGTAGAAGTACGATCGTTATGGTTATAAAACGTTGGCTGAAAAACTTCTTTGGTTTTTCGCGTTCGCAGGTAAATGCCTGTATGATTTTGCTGCCATTAATGGCTGCACTTATTTTTTCAGAACCGGCCTATCGCTGGTATGTCAGTCGCTATGGACCACATCATCCACCCGAAGCGCGTTCGCTGGATAGTCTGATCACGCAATGGGAAAAGACAGCCCTTGACAGTACGAAGGCTTCATCACCACGAAGAAGTCAGACTCTTTTTCAATTCAATCCCAACCAGATTTCACAACAGCAGTTCCTGGCACTCGGATTTACAGAGAGAATTTCCAAGCGCATTATCAACTACCGCACCAAGGGCGGGAGGTTCAAAGTAAAATCAGACTTGCTTAAAATGTACGGTATGGATACATCGTTCTATCATCAACTCTATCCCTATATATTGTTGCCTGATAAAACTGTGCAGAAGCTGTTGGCTGAAAGTAAACCAGCGATGCCGTTTGTAAAGGCGAGAAAGGAATTTTCGAAATTTGATATAAACATGGCGGACACTGCACAGCTTAAAAAGATCTACGGTATAGGAGAGAAGCGTGCCTTGCGCATCATTGCCTATCGCGATAAGCTTGGTGGTTTTGTAAGTATGCAGCAGTTATCAGAAGTATATACCTTGGACTCTGCCGTGATCGAAAAGTTGTCAAATGCATCCTTTATTGCAGATCAATTTATTCCACAAAAAATCCACATTAACACAGTAAGCGATTACGAACTTGCGGCTCATCCCTATTTAGTGAAGTCTGTCGCCAAAGCTATAGTTGCCTATCGATTTCAGCATGGAAAAATCAATAGTGTTGAGGATCTTCGAAAGATACAGGCCTTCGATGCCAAGACCATTCAGAAAATCACACCATATTTGGATTTTGAATAGAAAGTTAGATGTCGGGCACTTAAAGACTTCAGCTATATATCATAACTAATGCTCATAATGTTTAACTTTTAGTGATCGATCGGTACATGTCAGAAAATACAAAACACATTCTTCGAACTTACCTGCGCAGGCTTACCAATCTAACGGGAAACAGCCGGTCTTTGCTTTTATTCCGTTTGCCCGCAGAGCAATTGATGGATGTACACGAACTAAGTTTTCTGAACAACGAGCGATCCTTCGAGATCATCAATAGTCTCATTGCCGGCCGTAACAAAAAACTTTGTCAGGTACTGGATAGTCGCCTCGAAGCCAACAATGAAGCAAGTCGTAAGATAAAGAACCTCCAACGCATCGATCGCTTTATATATGAAGAACGCGGTTCCAACGATCTGCATGTAGGCTGGCCCTTTGTGCATGGTAAATTTTCGGATGGTACCATGGTACGTTGTCCGCTGCTTTTCTTCCCGGTGTCCATTGTCCAATCCGGACAACATTGGGTGCTTGAACCGCGCGAAGATGCAGGCATTACTTTCAATAAAACATTTTTACTCGCATACTCGCTCTATAACAAAGTTCAACTGGATGAATCGTTAACCGATACGATCTTTGATGATTTTGATAAGGATAGTACTGTTTTTCGTACACAACTTTATCAGCTCATTAAAGATAAAATCGAGATCAACTTTAATCCCGATAACTTTCGCGATGAACTGATACCCTTTCAGGAATTCAAGAAAGATGCTTTTGATGAATCGCATAAAAATGGCGAGATCAAATTATACCCCGAAGCTGTGCTCGGTATATTCCCGCAGGCAGGCTCGCAGTTAGTACCCGACTATCAATACCTGATGGAGAACGAATCCATTCGTGATCTTGAAGATTTCTTTACGGGTAAATCACAACAGGTTGCCGATGTACGCATCAACGAAGAAAAAATATTTACACCCTTTCTGTTAGATGCTCACCAGGAGAGTGCTATAAAATCTGTTAAAGTTGGTAAGTCTGTTGTCGTGCAAGGTCCTCCCGGCACCGGTAAATCTCAATTGATCTGTAACCTTCTGGCGGATGCCATGGCATCGGGTAAAAAAGCGTTGCTGGTATGCCAGAAGCGTGCTGCGCTGGATGTAGTATATAAACGGTTACAGGATATAAACCTGCAGGACTTTCTCGGCCTCATTCACGATTTCAGAAATGATCGTAAAGAAATTTTTACGAAGATCGCTCGGCAGGTCGAAAGTATAGATGACTATAAAACAAAGAACCGCGGTGTTGATGTCATTCAAACCGAGCGAAGATTTTTTCAGGTAAGTCGCAGGATCGATCAGATCACCGAAGAGCTTGAAGAATTCAGAAGTGCGCTATACCACGATGGTGAATGTGGTGTGCCGGTAAAAGAACTATACCTCACATCCGATCCGTATGCTCCTTCCATGAACATCAAGCAGGAGTATCATTACTTTGCGTTCCCCGAGTTGCCCGATTTTACGCGTACACTCAAGATGTATGCTAACTATGCCGCATGGTTTGAAGGAGAAGAGTATATATGGCGTGAAAGAAAATCATTTGCTGATTTCCAATATGCAGATCAGAAAGAGATTGAGAAAACAATTCACGACATCGTCCAATATCAAAAACATATATCAGAGGAAGTATTCAGACTTATCGGTATAAATATAAATCTTGAAAATGCTGAGTCGTTTTATTTCCGTGAAGATGAAGTTCTCGGAATGATCAGCGTATTGAAAGACGAAGAGACATATCGGTACTTTCAGGCGATGATGCAGGAGACGGATGATGAAACCAGTTTACTATGGCTCGCAAATATGGAGCGTGTTATACTGAACTGTTTTCAGGAAGAGGGGCCGGAAACAACCATTGTGAGCGATCAGTTGGGTAAAGTACAGGAGGCATTACAGCAACGCGTGGATGCAAGAACAAACCTGATCCGCATGGCGCGTTGGGAATTCTTCTCTGAAAATAAGTACCTGGTAAAACGGGTACTGGTTGCCAATGGCCTCGCCTATAACAAGATCGGACTAAATGTACTCGAACAACGGATTGATAGTCGGTTGAACCTGGAACATCATCTGACCGCGCTTCGCACCAAGAACTGGTTACGAGAAGTGCCGGGTGATTACAATGCTGATCATTTGAAAAAATGGTTCAAGCGTAAAAAGTTTGCTGTGCGGGCAAAGCTTATTTTCAACTCACTGCGTGAAGTAAACAAAGCTATACATGTACAAACGCTGTCGCGAAAAGAATTTATCGATCTGCTGCAGCAACTTGTGAAAGTAGTAAGCGAGATTCCTGCGAAGAAAGCAACATGGCTCCACTACCTGTCGCTCTATCAGTATAGACAACTTGTACAGGAGCCTTCGTTGGAGAGTGAATTTATAAAAGTACTCAAACGCGATTTCGATAACCTGTGTGCTTATGATAAACTGAAAGCGGGGCTGCGATCATACGAAAAAGAAGTGATCCAAAGACTGAATGATCATCTCAAAGATTGGGATGCCGCTACCATGGAAAATTTATTCCAGAACAGTTTACGGTTGGCGTGGATCGATCACATCGAAACAAAATATCCTGTGCTGCGCGCGGTGTCTACCATGAAAATGGAAGCGATGGAAACCGAAATCCAGCAGCTGGTGGTTGAGAAACAAAAATTAAGCGAAGAGATTCTACTGGTTCGTGCGCGCGAGCGTGTATACGATGGCATAGAGTATAACCGGTTAAATAATCGTATTACCTACCGCGACCTGTATCACCAGGTAAGTAAAAAGAAAAAGGTGTGGCCGATGCGCAAGGTAATAACCGAGTATCAGGAAGAACTTTTCAAACTTATACCTTGCTGGATGGCTTCGCCTGAATCGGTGTCGGCTATATTTCCAATGATGGAATTGTTTGATGTGGTAATCTTTGATGAAGCATCACAATGTTTTGCCGAGCGCGGTATACCCTCTATGTATAGGGGTAAACAAATTATAGTAGCGGGCGACAATAAACAGCTTCGCCCCAATGAAATGTACCAGGTACGTTGGGAAGACGATCGTGATGAACCGGAGCTTGAAGTTGACTCGGTGCTGGAGCTCGTAGAGCGCTATGTATCCACAGTACATTTGCAAGGCCACTACAGAAGTAAATCACTCGAACTGATCGATTTCTCCAATAAACATTTCTACGAGGGACGACTTCAGTTACTGCCGGATAAGCACGTGATGAATCAGCATGAACCTGCTATCGAGTATATAAAAGTAGATGGTATATGGGACAACCAGACTAACCCGGTGGAGGCTGCCAGTGTTGTTGAAAAAGTAATGAACCTGTTGAAGACACATCCGCGAAAAGAAATTGGTGTAGTTACTTTCAACGCACTGCAACAAATGTTGATTCTTGATTTGCTGGAAGCAGCGGCTATAGATGCCGGTATATCTTTACCATCAACACTTTTTGTAAAGAATATTGAAAATGTGCAGGGTGATGAAAAAGATATTATTATTTTCTCCATCGGGTATGCGCCTGATAAGAAAGGAAAGATGATGATGTTGTTCGGCAGCCTGAATGCTACCGGTGGAGAAAACCGACTCAACGTAGCGGTTACACGCGCGCGCGAAAAAATAATTCTCGTGAGCAGTATTTGGCCTGAACAATTAAAGACAGACGATTCTAAAAATGACGGACCTCGTTTGTTAAAAGAGTATCTTACGTTTGCACGCGATGTAGATCAGCGAAGATTTAAACCACAAATTACTTCGCTGGATGGTGAGCGTTCGCACGGGTATTTGAAAAATCATTTGCGGCAATGGAGTGCAACGCGCCTGAACGAATTCTCATTCGAAACAAACGCGTTGCCATTCTCCGATATAAGTGTGCAGCAACGCGGTAATTATCTCGGCATTTTACTTACCGATGATGCGCGCTATCACCAAAGTCAATCGGTAAAAGAGGCACATGCCTATACACCTTTATTGTTGTCGCAAAAGAATTGGACTTACCGCATGGTATATAGCCGTAATTACTGGCGCGACCGCGAAAAGGTTGAGCATGAAATTATACTCTTTACCGGTACTGCAGCGAGTCATTAAAAATTCCAGTTCGGTATTTCGTTTTCAAATTCAGATACATTCAGCTTTACGACTTCCATCAGGTCGCTTGTTTTTTCAAACATGCGATGCTGACGGTCGGAGCTGTTTCCTTTCTCCACTATATTTTCAATGATCGATATATAGCGGCCGTAATTCAATTGCCTGATATAGGGCTCTACAGCACGCAGCCAGTTTTTAATGTCTTTACGAAGCGGTGTTGTCTTTCCGTTTTTGCTGGTTACAATTTCTGCCTGCAGTCCATAGCGCATAGCCCTCCATTTATTTTCACGGAAGATCCAGCGCTTCAACGGTGTATGTGATTTTGTCCACTCTTCCTGGTGATCGCGAAACCAATGTGCCAGTGCATGTACAAATGCTGCTATACCTAATACTTCCGTGAGTGTTGCCGGTTCATCGCAGAAACGAAGTTCAAGCGTTCCGATCTGCGGACTCGGCCGAATATCCCACCACAGATCTTTCATACTTTGAATTGCTTTTGATCGCAGTAAGAAATGATATAGCTTCTGAAATTCTTTCCAGTCTTTAACAAGATAGGGCATGCCTGCCGTAGGCAGAGCTTCGTAGGTTGTTGGCCTGCATGATGAAAGACCAGTATACATACCTTGCCAGAACGGAGAGCTTCCGGAAAGCGAGAGTATATGTGGCAGCACGTGCATAAAGAAATAATTAAAACGAATACAATCTTCACCGGAACGCATGCCGAGGTGAATATGCATACCGTATACAGCCATTCTGCGTATAAGCCACTGGTTGCGATCGATCAGTTCATGATAACGTGGTGACGGTGTCACCAACCGATCGCGATAATCTGCGAGCGGATGCGTACCGGTAGAGGCAAGTGTCAGTCCGAGTTGAGATGTTGCCTGCCGTGCTTTTTGAACCGAACTTTTTAAATCATTTTCAGCAGCCTGCACATCGCTGCATACACCGGTAATGATCTCGATGGTGCTTTGAAAAAATTCCTGTTTAAAAGCATCATCCTTAACAAGTTCAATGATCTCGGCTGCACGCGGTGTTAATAAAAGATTTTTTTGATCAAGTACCTGTAGTTCCAACTCTATGCCCATGGAAAGCTCCTGCTTGCTGGAATAGAAAGGTAGATTAACTATATTACTTTCTTGCATGCGGAAAAGTAATTAAGATATTTTGTAAACCATTAACTTTCGGAAATCAATTCACAGAAGTTCATGTGTGGTATAACGGGAATTTTTGCTTTCAACCTCGTAGGTAAATTCAATAAGATACAAATCAGCAATGCCACACAGGCGATACAAAAACGTGGCCCCGATTATCAGGATGTTTATCATGATGACTGGGTTGGTCTTGGTCATCGCCGATTATCGATCATCGATACAACGGCTGTAGCACATCAGCCCATGTGGGATGAAAGTAAACGCTACTGTATTGTTTTTAACGGAGAGATTTTTAATTATCAATCACTGAAACAGGAGCTCGAACGGAAGGGCTACACGTTTTTTTCACATTCGGATACAGAAGTATTACTCAAACTATATATCGATCAGAAAGAGAAATGTCTTTCCAGGCTTAACGGCTTTTTTTCTTTTTGTATATACGATCGTGAAGAGCAAACATTTTTTTTAGCACGCGATCGTTTCGGCATCAAGCCGTTGCTATATCTCTTCGATGAAGACAAATTTCTGTTTGCATCAGAAATGAAATCTATTTTAGAGTATGGCATTGAAAAAAACATCGATTATAATTCGCTCTATAGTTATCTTCAGCTGAATTATATACCTGCTCCGGATTCCATTTTCGTAAACATAAAGAAACTGATGCC
>DJFR01000112.1:0-6131 GCA_002432545.1 Flammeovirgaceae bacterium UBA5867
GCTCATATTTCCGGAAAGATGCGCATGCACTACATCCGGATTTTACCAGGAGACAAAGTACGTTTGGAAATGTCGCCATATGATTTAACAAAAGGAAGAATTGTATTCAGATACAAGTAGATAGACTAAAGACATGAAAGTTAAAGCATCCATAAAGAAGCGTAGCGCTGACTGTAAGATCATCAGACGCAAGGGCAAACTGTATGTGATTAACAAAAAGAATCCGAGGTATAAACAAAGACAAGGGTAATAGACTATGGCACGTATAGCAGGTGTAGATATTCCTGATAACAAGCGAGGCGAGATCAGCCTTACTTATATTTTTGGTATTGGCCGTAGGTCATCCCAAAATATCCTTACTGAAGCCGGTGTAGACTGGGATAAGAAGGTTAAGGACTGGAATGATGAAGAATCAAATGCGATTCGTTCAATCATAGCTGAGAAATTCAGAATCGAAGGTGTTCTTAAATCTGAGATTCAGCTTAGCATTAAACGTCTGATGGATATCGGATGCTACCGTGGTCTTCGTCACCGTAAAGGACTTCCTGTGCGTGGACAGACTACTAAGAACAACGCTCGTACTCGTAAGGGTAAGCGTAAGACTGTAGCGAATAAGAAGAAAGCAACTAAAGGTTAATAGATAAACTTTTCAATAATGGCGACTGCTGAAAAGAGAAAAGATAAAGCAAAAAAGAGAGTAGTGAATGTTGAGGCTGTTGGCCAGGTACATATACGGGCTACTTTCAACAACATTATAATCTCTGTTACCAACTCAACTGGTCAGGTAATTTCCTGGGCATCAGCTGGTAAAATGGGTTTCAAAGGTTCGAAGAAGAATACTCCGTATGCTGCTCAAACAGCAGCACAGGATTGCGCTTCAAAAGCTTTTGAACTTGGTTTGCGTAAGGTTGAAGTTTTCGTGAAAGGTCCTGGTGCTGGTCGTGAGTCTGCTATCCGCACAATCCAGAACTCTGGTATCGAGATCACAGCAATTCGCGATGTAACTCCGCTTCCTCACAACGGTTGCCGTCCTCCAAAGAAAAGAAGAGTTTAATATTAGACAATTGAAGATTCCGGATTACGAAGTTAAAAGTAATCAAGATCTAAAATTTAAAATTAGAATAGAATGGCACGATATACAGGCCCGAAAGTTAGAATATCAAGACGTTTCAATGAGCCAATCTTAGGTGAAAATAAGGCTCTGCAAAAGAAGAACTATGCTCCTGGTCAGCATGGTCGTGGCAAAAAGCGTAAGCAATCTGAATATGCTACGCAGCTTGCTGAAAAGCAGAAAGCAAAATATATCTATGGATTGCTGGAGAGACAATTCGCTAAATTGTTCGATACAGCTACCCGTAAAAAAGGTGTTACTGGTGAAGTATTGCTCCAATTGCTCGAGTCTCGTTTGGATAACACTGTATACCGTTTAGGCATTGCTCCTACCAGAAGAGCTGCCCGCCAGTTAGTATTGCACAAACACGTTTTAGTAAATGGCGAAGTGGTAAATATAGCTTCTTACGCTTTGAAACCTGGTGATTTGGTTGGCGTACGTGAGCGTTCTAAATCACTTGAGGTAGTAACTAACAGTCTTTCTACTCAAAGTGCTAAAAAATATAACTGGTTAGAGTGGGATAATACCGAAATGGTCGGAAAGATCATTAACTTACCTCCACGTGAGGATATCCCTGAAAACATCAACGAGCAGCTGATCGTTGAATTGTACTCGAAGTAATTGTAACAGTTAATCAAACCAAGACTATGTCAATATTAGCATTTCAAATGCCAGAGAAGGTTGTAATGGAAAAGTCTGATGATTTTCACGGACTCTTTACATTCAAGCCTCTGGAAAAAGGATATGGAGTTACCATTGGCAATGCGCTGAGAAGAATTCTGTTATCCTCCCTGGAAGGTTATGCGATTACTGGAATTAAAATACCAGGTGTTTTGCATGAGTTTTCCACCATAGAAGGTGTTGTAGAAGATGTAGCGGAGATCATTCTGAACCTGAAAATGGTTCGCTTTAGAAAAGTAGCTGACAATTTCGATAATAAGATAACGGTTAATATCAAGAAGCAAAAGCAGTTTAAAGCTGGTGACATAGCCAAGTTTACATCTGCGTTTGAAATTCTTAACCCTGAGCATGTAATCTGTAATCTGGATGAATCTGCTCACTTTGAAATCGAACTGACAATTGAAAAAGGCAGAGGATATCTCCCTGCGGAAGAGAATAAACCAACAGAGCAGGTATTCGGATTCATTCCGATCGATGCGATCTTTACGCCGATCAAAAATGTAAAGTATAGCGTTGAGAACACTCGCGTTGAGCAAAAGACCGACTACGAAAAACTCGTAATTGATATTGAAACAGACGGTTCAATCCATCCTGAGAAAGCGTTGGAAGGTGCTGCCTATATTTTGATCAAGCACTTTGCACTGTTCTCTGATAAATCAATGGAGCTTGAAACCGGCAAAGATGCTGAGGTTGAGCAGGTTGATGAAGAAATGCTGCATATGCGCAAGCTGCTGAAGACTCCTCTTCATGACCTTGATCTTTCCGTACGTGCTTACAACTGCTTGAAAGCTGCAGATGTAAAAACATTAGGTGACTTGGTAGAACTTGAAATTTCTGACATGATGAAATTCAGAAACTTCGGTAANNAAGTCACTCGCAGAATTAGAACAACTTGTTGCTGAGAAGAACCTTACTTTCGGTATGGATCTCAGTAAGTATAAATTAGATGAGGATTAAGAAATCATGAGACACGGTAAGAAAGTTAACCATTTAGGAAGGAAAACAGCGCACCGCGAAGCATTGCTTTCAAACATGGCTTCATCGTTGATCCTTAACAAACGGATTACAACGACTGTAGCGAAGGCTAAAGCGCTTAGAAAATATGTTGAGCCTTTGATTACAAAAGCTAAGGACGATACAACACACTCAAGAAGAACTGTGTTTTCATACCTTCAAAACAAAGAGTCTGTAAAGACTTTGTTTGGTGAGGTAGCGGGTAAAATAGCGGAGCGTCCAGGTGGTTATACACGTATCATCAAATTAGCTGATACACGTGTAGGTGATAACGCAGAAATGTGTCTCATCGAATTAGTAGACTTCAACACACTATATACAAAAGATGGTGCAGCGAAGAAAGCTAAGACTCGTAGAAGCCGCAGAGGTGGTAAGAAAGAAGGCGCTGAGGCAGCTGCTTCAACAGAGGCTTCCGAAGCCCCTGCAGCAGAAGCTAAAGCAGAAAAGAAACCTAGAAAAACTGCTGCTAAAAAAGCTAAAGAATAGTGTTTGAGAATCTCATATACAAAGAAAGGATTGAACGAAAGTTCAATCCTTTTTTTTTGCCTTGTAATGCGAGCGCGTTCGTTTGCGCCAGCAAGGAATTTTTAACAAAGAGACATGACCACACTATTTTCTGTTTTAAACATCAAATTCTAACGTATTTTTGTCACCGCAATGCAGAAAAAAGCTTATTTACTTCTTGAGGATGGCCTTCTGGTAGAAGGCACCGCCATCGGAAAAATTGGTACTTCTGGTGGAGAGATTTGCTTCAATACCGGAATGACCGGATATCAGGAAATTTACACCGACCCTTCGTACTACGGACAAATCATTGTGAACACAACATCGCATATAGGTAACTATGGTGCGATGGATGAAGAACAGGAATCTGCCGGTGCACAAATCGCAGGACTTGTGGTGAATGATTTTGCTAAAGAGTATAGCAGGAAATCCGCAAAGGAAAGTTTACAGAATTACCTTGAAACAAAAGGTATAGTAGGAATCGCTGATGTAGATACACGCATGCTTGTGCGCTATCTGAGAAGCAAAGGCGCTATGAACGCAATCATCTCATCAGAGTTATCACCGGATGAATTGATGCTGGAATTGAAGAAGGTTCCTTCTATGGATGGTCTTGAGTTATCATCTATAGTTACGACCAAAGAACCTTACTTTGTTGGTGATGAAAATGCCCCTATAAAAATTGCTGTACTTGATCTCGGTATCAAGAGAAGTATAGTAGAGAACCTCGCGGGCAGAGGTTGCTATTGCAAAGTATTCCCAGCTAAAACTTCATTCGAAGAAATGGCAGCATGGAAGCCAAACGGATACTTTATCTCCAACGGTCCTGGTGATCCATCAGCGATGGACTATGCTGTAAAAACAGTAAAGCAAACATTGGAATCAGATAAACCTGTATTCGGAATTTGTTTAGGACATCAGTTGCTTGCACTTGCATCGGGTGTATCCACCTATAAAATGCACCACGGTCACCGCGGGTTAAATCACCCGGTGAAAAACCTTATAACTGGTAAGGGTGAAATGACTTCGCAGAACCACGGGTTTGCAGTAAGTGAAAAAGATATAGAGAAGAATCCGAATGTAGAAGTAACGCACGTACACCTGAATGATAACACCATCATGGGTATACGTAGAAAAGATAAGAAAGCGTTCTCAGTGCAATATCACCCGGAGGCTTCTCCCGGACCACACGATTCGCGCTACCTTTTCGATGACTTCGTGAGCATGATTAAATCAGATAAAAAATAATTCACTGCTATATATAGCAGGTAAATCTACAATCCATAAATCTATAACAACTATGAGCTTAATTGAAAGCATTCATGCCCGGCAGATTCTTGACAGCCGCGGTAATCCTACTGTTGAAGTTGATGTTGTAACTGACTCTGGCGCTTTTGGCCGTGCAGCAGTTCCATCCGGTGCTTCAACCGGAACGCACGAGGCCGTTGAGCTTCGCGATGGCGATAAAAAAGTATATGTTGGTAAAGGTGTATTGAAAGCTGTTGAAAACGTAAATACTAAGATCGCTTCTGAAATTGTAGGGTTCGATGTATTCGATCAGAACCTGCTTGACAAGATCATGCTTGAGCTCGATGGTACACCCAACAAAGGTAACTTAGGTGCTAATGCTATATTGGGAACTTCACTCGCTATAGCGAAAGCTGCAGCAGCAGAAGCAGGCTTGCCACTATACCGTTACATCGGTGGCGTTAGTGCTAACACACTGCCAGTACCAATGATGAACATTTTGAACGGTGGTAGCCACGCTGATAACTCAATCGACTTCCAGGAATTTATGGTTATGCCTGTAAAGGCTGATACTTTCTCTGAAGCATTGCGCATGGGTACTGAAGTATTCCATACGTTGAAAAAAGTATTGCACGATCAAGGTCTTTCTACAAACGTAGGTGACGAAGGTGGTTTTGCTCCAAACATCAAATCAAACGAAGAGGCTATTGAAGTTGTATTGAGAGCAATTGAGAAAGCAGGCTTCAAACCAGGTGAAGATATATACATCGCGATGGATGCTGCAAGCTCTGAGTTCTATGATGCTAAAAGCAATACCTATACTTTCAAGAAGTCTGATGGTAAGAAATTAAGCTCAGCAGAGATGGTTGATTACTGGGCTTCATGGGCTGCTAAATATCCGATCATCTCTATTGAAGATGGTATGGCTGAAGATGATTGGACAGGATGGAAAGGCCTCACTGACAAGATCGGTAAGAAAGTTCAGTTGGTTGGTGATGATTTGTTTGTAACAAACGTTACTCGCCTGCAGGATGGTATCGATAAAGGTGTTGCTAACTCTATTCTTGTTAAAGTAAACCAGATCGGTTCATTAACAGAGACTATAGCAGCCGTTAACCTGGCAAAACGCAATGCTTACAAAAGCGTTATGTCGCACCGTTCAGGTGAAACAGAAGATAGCACAATCGCTGATCTTGCTGTTGCCCTTAACACAGGTCAGATCAAAACTGGTTCTGCTTCACGTTCAGACAGGATGGCGAAGTACAATCAATTGATCCGTATTGAAGAAGAGTTGGGTGAAGTAGCTTACTTCCCTGGCCGTAAATTCTAATACTATAGCTATCAAATACAGAAGGCCAGAGCAACACACTCTGGCTTTTTTCGTTTTTAGTATGTCAGACTCACACACGCATTACCACACGGATACAGCTTTAGCGAATAATGAATAATTTTTTTCTCTATCTTCGTATCACTTTTTAAACTTTATGCTGAACAAATTACCAAAGCCGTTCCGTAATTTTTTTGTACTGACAACCATCATATTCTTTGTATGGATGTTGTTGTTGGATCCAAA
>DJFR01000112.1:6239-22326 GCA_002432545.1 Flammeovirgaceae bacterium UBA5867
GCCCGGCAATAGGGGTAAGTCTTCTGCAGCCTGTCTTAGTATAAATCCGACCTAATGTTATAATAGCATGAAAAAGACTATACTAACCTTAATTGCTTTGTCGCTGTGCACACTGGCCATGGCACAATGGGGAGACGAAGAAATGAGCGATCAACCAACCCTGCGTGAGCGCATCTTTACCGGTGGTGGTTTTGGTTTGAGCTTCTCCAGTTACTACGATTTTGTTTCTGTGTCGCCACTCATCGGATATAAAGTAACGCCTAAACTGGCCGCTGGTATACAAGTACAATATCGCTATACCCGCTATAAAGAATTTACTCCCAAGTTTTCAACGAACGACTACGGTATAAGCCCGTTTGTGCGCTATAATGTTTACTCGCCTTTCTTTCTGCAGGCGGAATATGAATACCTCAACTATGAATTCCCGGTAACAACCAGCGAAAGTATACGCAAGAAGTATAACAGCTTTTTAGCGGGCGGTGGTTTGTTTCAACCGTTGGGAAGACGCGCTGGCTTCTATGCATTGGCACTCTATAACTTTAGCTACAGAGCTGCAGGTCCTGGTGAAGTTACTCCGTATGACAGCCCGTTGGTGTTGCGCGTAGGTGTAACAGCCGGTTTCTAAAAGGTTACACCAAATTTAGCACTGAGTAACTGGAGGTCTTCCACTACTTTGGGATTGAGTGGTATACCTTCCTGTAAACGCTGTGCACTGATCTCTCGTTCGGGATCGCCCGGTATAAGAACACGTTCCTGTCCTTCAACAGGTTTAGCAGAACGGAAGCGGTTGATCCAGTTATCCATGTGCTGCTTGAACTCCTGCGCAGGACGGAATGCATCAATACGCATCGCGCCAAAGAAATGTCCTATGCCTTCACCTACCGGATCGCTCGGAGGACTTAAGAACGCAACAAACGGAGGAACCCACGGCCCATAATTGGCACCTGATAATACGGCTGAGAATATATCAACCCATGCACCAAGGCAATATCCTTTATGACTGCCATGTTCACGATCGCTGCCTAACGGTATAAGAGCACCTCCATTTTTAGCTTCATTCGGATCGGTAGAAGGTTTACCATCTTTGGTTTGTATCCAGCCTATAGGAGCATTCAGATTTTTACGCTGCAGAATTTCAAGTTTACCATTCGCTGCCGTTGTTGTAGCAAAGTCAGCAACAAAAGGAGGTTGCTTATCAGCCGGTATAGCAACTGCGATCGGGTTGGTACCGAGTAATCGTTCCACCGAAAATGTAGGAGCTACCAATGGACTTGCATTGGTCATGGCAATACCAATCATATCGTGTGGCAATGCCATCATTGCATGGTGTCCTGCTATACCAAAATGATTCGAGTTCTTTACAGCAACCCAGCCAGTACCTGCCATACGCGCTTTCGCTATAGCAATCTCCATAGCTTTCGGAGCAACTACTAATCCTAAACCACTGTCTCCATCCACAACGGCTGTGCTAGGCGACTCGTGTACGATGCGCACATTCGGTGTGGCGTTAACACGTTTGGCTTCCCACAGGCGAACATAACCCGACAGACGTGCTATACCATGTGAGTCTATTCCACGCAGATCTGCATTTAATAAAACTTCGGTAGCCAATGTAGCTTCGGCATCCGAACAGCCTATATGCTTAAAGATGTTGTGTGTAAATACCTGTAGTGATTCGAAGGAAAATAGTTTGTCTGCTGCCATACTGTGGACAAATATATAGCTCTTATCCGAATAATACGGTGCCGTTAATCGGGCATTACAGACGGTGCTGGAAAACTTACTGTGAACGTAGTGCCTTGTCCGGGTTTACTCACAACATCGATAGAGCCATTCAACGCGTTAACCTGTGTGCGCACCAGGTATAGTCCTAAACCTTTACCTTCTACATCGAGATGAAAGCGTTGGTACAGTGTAAACAGTTTGTTGCCGAATTGTTCGAGATCGATACCTATACCATTGTCGCGCACAAAGAACCCAACATGTCCATTCGATCGGAATGTCTTAATCTCTATCACCGGTCTGCGATGAGGTGATCTGTATTTTATAGCGTTCGATACCAGGTTATATAGTATACTATAGAAATATGTTTTAATGGTGAAGAAATGAGCGTATGCAGAGAAGTCAGTTTGTATTTCAATCTCCCCGCCTGTGAGTTGAAGAGCCAGTGTCTCCTGTATACTTTTATAGAGGTCTGCTATATCAAGCCATTGTTTGGATTGATAGTGATCACCGCGTATCTCGAGTATCTTCGTTAAGTCTTTGATCACTTCATTCAGCTTCGTTACAGATGTAAAGAGGTGATTGAGCAGTGTAGTTAGCTCCGGGTTCTCCACAGGTTGCATCTCAATCAGTTTTGAAAGTCCCATCATCGTTGCAACGGGACCGCGAAGATTATGCGATGCTATAAAAGAGAACTGAAGCAGATCGTTGTTGTGCATAACAAGCTGTTGCAGAAGTTTACTCTTTTCTTCTTCTTGTTTTTTCCGCAGACTTATATCCTGTCCTATACCAATGATTGAATTATCCGAGAGCGGAATCATACACCAGCTGATGTCTACCAAACCAGAAGGTGTCTTAATCTTGAAGTCGTGCCACTCGCCATCTCTGCTTCTTATAAAATCAATCGTTTCATTGATGCTGAGATTGCGTGGAAAGAATTGTTGCAGGATATGTTCTTTGCCAATAGCACCATCATCTTGCTGAAATGTACTCTCCCAGAATCGGTTAATGAAGCTGATGTTGCCATGTACATCAAACAGCGCAATGATCAACGGTAAATTATCGATCAGTCTTTGCAACGCTTCTTTCTGTCTGATCAGCTCGTGCTCTGCTTTCTTCCGTAACGTTATATCAGTAATAATACCATCGAGTCGCACAGGTTTACCGGTATAGTCTTTCGTCATCCATATTCGGCTGGTGATCCATTTTTGTTTCCGCTGCTTGCTCAGAATCATGTGTTCGATTTCTGTATAGGATTTTGCCAGCAATTGCTGATGCATGGCATCCGTTATACCTATAGGATCATCCACCAGCATACACTCCACCAGCAGGTTATTATTGTCATAAAACTCCTGAGCTGAATAACCGAAAATTTCTTCCGCAGCATTGTTTACAAAATCAATTTGTATCTCGCGCATGCCTATAAATTTCGCTGACCAAACCATGTCTTTAAGCGTGCTGAGTATACTGCTTAATTTCTGTTGACTTTGTCTCACCAGGTCATTCGCCTGCTCCTGTATTTTCTCTTGTGCTGCCGAGAGCTGATCGTTGGTTGAAAGTAATTCTTCATTGGTGGTGATGAGTTCTTCGTTCGTGCTGGCCAACGCATGATTGGCCTCATCCAGCTGGCGTGTGCGTTCAATGATCTTTTCTTCCAGGTTAATATTCAGTTCATGAAGTTGCTGTTCAAACTTTACACGCTCCGTTACATTCTGCGATAAGATCAACTCAGCACGTTTGCCATTCCAGTCCAGTGCATACGAAGTGATTTGTACCCAGATCAGTGTACCATCTTTTTTTACATGCCGCCATATACCCGAACTATATACTCCTTGCGGGATGCCCAGAATAGATTGCTCCAGTCGCGGTATATCTTCAGCAGGACGTATGTCCCGTATCGTCCGGGCAAGAAATTCTTTTTCCGTATAGCCATATTCACGAACAGCCGCTTCATTCACTGCCAGGAACGACAAGGTGTTTAAGTCATATACCCACATGGCATTGGGATTCTTCATAAAGAGTTTTTCATACTCTGCTACTTTTCGCTGCAGCGTAACATGAAAGCTGTTCAGAAGTATATATAGTAATAGCCCGGAGAGCAGTACAAAACTTAGCCGCATCAACACGCTCAGTATGGTGATGTGACGTTCATTGGCATTATCAACATAGGCATTGAATAAAACGGTGCTTCCGTAGATCCAGGCAACACCCAGCAGGGTATAGATCAATGTGATTTTCAACGATTGCCCTGATTTCCTGAACATCTTGTTAAACGGGTTTTAATCGACCAGTATGCGGGCTTACAACATTAGAAAAGTAACAAATTCTTCCTAATTTTTCCTGCACATCTATCCGATGCATAAATTTCCTGAAACATTCAAAAAATCGGGTTGTGCATTATGGAAAATCCGGCCCACCTGCATCTTACTAAAAAATCAATCCAGATATGAAGAAGACAATGTTATGGTTTCTATTGCTGTTAAGTTTACGGTTGTCGGCACAACATAAAACCGTTGATTCCAAAATCAGTCACGTAACCGTATTTCTGAACAAGGCACAGATAGAACGTGTGATTAAAACACGGGTGGAGGCAGGAAAAACCGATCTGATTGTAACCGGCTTAACATCGCAGCTCGATCCGCAAAGTATACAGGTAGCCGGTAAGGGTAATTTTGTAATACTCGGCATTACGCATCAGCAGAATTATTTGAACGAACTGAATGTACCAACGTCACTTCGCATACTTAAAGATTCTGTGACCTATCTGCAAAAGCAGGTGTCGCTGGAACAAAGTCAGAAAGAGATTCTGAACAAGGAAGAACAAATGCTTTTGAGTAACCAGAAGATAGGGGGCACCAATCAAAACCTGACCGTAGCAGAACTGAAGGCCATGGCAGATTTTTACCGCGCGCGTTTAAGCGAGATTGTAACAACCCGCATGAAGCACGATGATAAAATCAAAAAGATAAACGAGCGTACCGCTAAACTGCTTCAACAGATACAAGAGCAGAACGAACTATATACACGCAATACAAGCGAGATCGTGATCAGTATATCGGCAGATGCAGCTTCGGCAGTAGACCTTGCTGTAAACTATATCGTGGCAAATGCAGGCTGGTATCCGCAGTACGATCTGCGTGCTATAAATACAAAGAGCCCGGTACAGTTAAACTATAAAGCAAATGTATACCAGAGCACCGGTGAAGAATGGAAAAGTGTAAAATTGAAATTATCAACGGCTAATCCAAATGAAGGTGGTTTGAAGCCCGAGTTATATACCTGGTATCTTAATTTTAATGAACCTGTTTATCGTAAACTTCAAGGAAAAGTTGCCGGTGTAATGCTGGAATCTGCAGCACCTGCTGTAGCAATGGATAAAGAAGAAGAAGCTGATGCTCTATATGAGGTTACTACAGTTGCCGATCATATCACAACAGTACAAACTTCGCTCAATACAGTCTTTGATATAGCGCTGCCTTATACGGTAACATCATCGAATAAACCAACGCTGGTGGACATTAGCCGACACGAATTGAAAGCAGAATATGAATACTCCGTAGCACCTAAACTTGATGCGGATGCATTCTTAATCGCGAAGATTGTTGATTGGGAAGATCTGAGTTTATTGCCGGGTGAAGCCAACGTATTTTTTGAAGGTACATTTGTTGCCAAGACATCACTTGATCCAAACAATATAAAAGATACACTGGCTGTATCGTTGGGGAGAGATAAACGCATTGTAGTAAAACGTGAAAAGTTAAAAGACTATAGCTCACGCAAAGCGATCGGCTCGAACCAACGCGAAAGTTTTGCTTACGAGATCTCTGTACGCAATGCAAAAACAGAAGCTATAAAAATTGTAGTGGAAGATCAGTTGCCGGTTTCTCAAAACAGCCAGATCGAAGTAACTGCTACCGATGTTGGCAACGCAGGGTATAACAAAGATACCGGCAAGCTGGTGTGGGAGTTGAACGTGCAGCCGAATGAGACCAAAAAACTGGTCTATAAATTCGAAGTAAAATATCCGAAAGGAAAAACGATAGAAGGTCTATAATTATAATAATATAATAACATCAGGTGAATCGGGTAGGGTGCTATACAGGGCACTGCTACCCGATTTCTTTTTTGATCGGAAAAAATAGTTTACTTTAGACCTTGAAAGCGTAACGGCTGTATGCCATCGTTAACCAAATACGCTTTGCACTAACCTGAATTGAACGCTACCTATGTTACGGAGGCTTTTCTCTACTCTTCTGCTTATTTTTTCATGTTCGTTTTTACTCTCTGCCCAGGATCTTGATTCGTTACTGAACCTCAACGCCTTTACAAAGGAGAGTGACCTGCAAAAAATATTAAATAAAAATGTAGGTGTATCAGCGCAGAAACTTTCATCGCGCGAAACACCGGGTATACTCAGCATCATTACAGCTGAAGAAATTCAGAACAGCGGTGCCCGCGATCTAACGGATGTACTGCGCCTCGTGCCGGGCTTTGATATTATGCAAGACCTGCAGTTTGTCATGGGCATTGGTCTGCGTGGCAGTTGGGCCAACGAAGGTAAAGTATTGGTGATGCTCGATGGACAACCTTTCAACGATCTGCTATACCAGTCGGTTGCCGTAGGAAATCGCTTCCCGATAGATGCTGTTGAACGAATTGAAATTATACGCGGACCAGGTTCTGCTATTTATGGTGGCTCTGCTGAGTATGGTGTAATCAACATCATTACCAAAGCAGCGGAGAGTCTCAACGGAGTGGCTGTATACGGAACAGGTGGTTTCCACGCAGAGGCTACCGGCCGCACCAATGGAGGTGTCATGGCTTCACGAAAGACTGAAAATCTGGCGTGGGACTTTTCGGTTTTTAAAGGTGCAGGTATTGTAAGCGATGACCAACATCACGATGACCCGATACAGAATGCATACAACGGCAATACAAACTATACCAATCAGAATCTTGCCAAAGTATCCAATGCTGATCCGATGAATATTAACCTCGGACTGAAGTATAAAGATCTATACCTGCGCACCATGTATGATGAATTTAAAACTTCCGATCCGCAGGTAGATGTATCATTCAAAAGCTTCTTTGCCGATCTTCGGTATGCATGGAAGATCAGTAACAAATTCAGATTAACACCGCAGTTAAAATTTATAGATCAACGTCCGTGGACTTACGGTCCGAAGGAGAACAAGAACCCCGACTTTGAAGCGCAGGCAACACGCCTCTATGCACAAGCGGATGGTGAGTATAACGCTTCTCGCAAAGCGAGTATAAATTTTGGCGCTATATATTTCCGCGATCATGGCGATTATGAAACTGTACTGAGTACGTTTGCCGGAGATCGTTCGTTAACACTTTCTAACTACGCGCTATATGCACAGGCATTGTTCAGGCATCGGTTGGCCAATGCTACCATAGGTTTCCGCTACGAAAAGAACAACCGCTATGGTGGTGCATTTGTGCCGCGACTTGCATTAACAAAGAAGATTGAGAACTTCCACTTCAAGGTTCTGTATAGCCAGGCATTTCGTGCACCGTCTTTACAGAATATAAATATAGCCTTGAATGATAAGATCAAACCCGAAAAGTCCGATGTGTTTGAACTGGAATTCGGCTACCAGTTTACACCGGAAATGTTGCTGGCTGTAAATGCATTCAGCATCAGCACACGCAACGTAATGATCTATGGTTCAGAAGGAGAAGACGAAACGTTTCAGGAATGGTACGAGAACTCGCGCAAGAGCGGCAGCAAGGGGATAGAAGTTGTTTATAGCATTCGCCAGAAGGTATGGTATGCTCATCTTACGTACTCGTTTAGCCAGGCCATTAAAAGCAGCACGGTAGAAGAATACCATGTAAGCCAGACAGATAAACAGTACGTTGGTTTCCCGGCTCACAAGATTACACTCAATACCAACTTCAATCTCACTTCAAAGCTTAGCTTTAACCCAACGTTTATATATGCAGGCAAACGATATGCATATGCGCAGGTTGATGATGATGATAATGCCGTAAGCACTTCGCTTAGCCCGTATCTCCTGTTCAATGCTTTTNNTATTTAACCGGAAGCCGGCTATACCACAAGCCTATAATGGTGGTTATGCTCCTATACCGGGCCGCAGCCGCGAATATGTAGTTAAACTTTCGTACCAGCTCAACTTTGCTAAATAAGATATGCGTCACGTTACACTCTCCATTATAGTTTCTGTTGTGATGGCAGCATCGGCTCACGCACAAACAACCAACTACCAGGTATACTCATTGTTTGTAATGAACATCGCGAAGTATTCGTCATGGCCAGAGCAAAATGGCGAACTGCATATAACCGTATTTGGCAAGTCGAAGATATACGATGAGCTTCTGAAACAGAACGGTAAAAACGTAAACGGACATGTGGTGAAAGTAAGTCAGTCTGACAACGTTGATGCTATAAGCCAGTCGCAGATAATATATATAGCCGATGGCAAGAGCAGTGCGCTGGATGATATACTCAAGTCTACCCATGGTAAACCTGTACTCATCATTGGTGAGCGCGAGGGATTGTTCAAGAAAGGTGCAGGCTTCAGCTTTGTGGTGATGGAAAACAGTACGCTGCGTTTCGATATCAACAATACCGAGTTGGACAAACGACAGATCAAAGTATCCAAAAGTCTTTCGGCACTCGCGAATCAGTCTATCTGATCAGCGAGTGCTATATATAGTAGTGGTAACGAGTTGCTACTGCAGTCTGATCAGGTACGATTTAGGCCACTGCTTGCCGGTTAACAACAACGCGTTTGATTTCGGATCGTACGCTATACCGTTCAATACATCAGCATTGGGATACATACTTCTGATTTCATTTCCGATCGGAGAGAAGTCTATGCGCCCTGCCACTTTTCCGGTTGCCGGATCGATTTTCAGTATCCAATTAGTTTCGTATACATTGGCGTAGATATAGCCGTTGATATACTCGAGCTCGTTCAGTTTCTTTACACGCGTTCCGCCATCCATCACAGTTATAGTCTTAACCGGTTTAAGACTTGTCGTATCGAGGAAGAATAATTTCTCGCTGCCATCACTCATAATCAGGTTCTTGTTGTCATGCGTAATGCCCCATCCTTCCGTATCATATTTGAATTCACGAAGCTGCTGATACGTTTTGGCATTGTATACAAAGCCGACTTTGTTTTGCCAGGTGAGCTGGTATATTTTATCATTCAATACCGTAATGCCTTCTCCGAAATATTGGCCGGGCAATGTTACTTTTTTATCGTGTTGGCCCGAGCCCGGATTTACTTCAGCAATCCACGAGCGGTTATTCTGCCCGGTGCTTTCCAGTATCTTGTTATCATAGATTGTTAAGCCTTGTGTATATGCTTCTGCATTATGAGGCAGGGTACTGATTACGGTATAGTGTAGCGACAGGCTATCACGTGTTGCTTTTACTTCACCACCCTTTTTATCACCGCACGATGAAGCAATCACACAGAGGAGGACAACGGTTAACAGCCTGTAAAAATAGGTTTTCATTACATTCATGATTTTACCTGCGAAATGAAACAAAATTATCGCTAATCCCCAACAGTAGTTTGCAGCAAAGGTAGTATCTCTTTAAAAAGGTTGTTTTATCTTTACATACAACCAGTTACAACCATGATACATCCTGAACTACCGAAGCACTTGGCTTCGTTTACCCCATACTTCCGGTATAGTCATGCCCGCATTATTCACCCGCATTTATCGCGGGGTAAAATTATTGCTGCAGCTATCTTTTTCCTTCTACTATATTCTTCATCGGCACCGCTACGGGCACAACAGGCGGAGGCTGTAAATTTTTATTTGACACCTTCTATATCTGCTGAACTGCTTAACAAAAACGGCACATTCATTAAAGATTACCTCGAGAAAGAAACGGGGCTGGAAATTCGAATGACGATCCCGTCATCATACGATGAAATGGTTGATTACTTCGGAAGTAACAAATCGTGTTTCGCCATTATGAGCAGTCAGAGTTATATTCTTGCCAATAAAAAACATGGTGCTGTTGTAAAGCTGCGCACCGTACGTTTCGGTCACTCGGTATATTACGGACAGATACTCACGCGCGCCTCTTCCGGTATAAAATCGATCAAAGATCTTCAGGGAAAAACCATTGCCTATACCGATGAGCTTTCAACATCAGGTTATCTCTATCCAAAAAAAATGCTGGAGAAAAATAATGTGAAACCTTCGAAAGAAGTTTTTGCCAAGAAACATGATGAAGTAGTAAAGCTTGTATACGAAGGAAAGGTTGATGCCGGTGCTGCCTTCTACTCACCACCCGCTACGGACGGCACATTGCGCGATGCCCGCATTCGCATCAAGGATAAATATCCGGATGTTGAGCAGAAGGTAATTACGCTTGTAAAAACAGATGCTATACCCAACGACCCGATCGTATTTTCGAAAAACTTCAATCCCGAAGCTGCGCGCAAGCTATACGTTGCATTGGTAAAACTGGCCTCCGAATCGAAAGGCAAGCAAATGCTGCTGGAGCTCTATGGCTCCGAAGGATTTGTAAAAGCATCGGATGCAGACTATAACTCGCTTCGCGTAGTGATGGGCGTTGTGTCTAACTAAATAATATATTACCCGAACAAGACGTGCCTTCCTGCTACAAACGACCAGATCAACAACCAATAGGATGCCATAAACAGGAATCGTATTAATAGCGATTTCAAAATTACCATCAGTATATTACTTTGGTAAAACTGTTTATAGGCAATGATCATGTAGATCTGAAAGACGACACCAAATATAAAATTGTTCAGCCCAACCGTATGCGGAGCAAGTAAAAAGGAGGGTATAAATATAAGTATAAGCAGGATGTTACTTTCACCCAACACGAAAGAGTGGAGTACAAAGCTTTCTGCAAAATTATACCGTGAACGTTTAAAGAATATCCATGCGAAAAAAGCCAGTAGTGGCAAGATCAACACAAGGCTAAGTATTTTTCCGTTCCCCACCATAAGTTCCATACTCTCCTGATAGTATGGAAGCGGTGGTTGTCGAGGAGACTGGGGATAAGCGAGTGCTTTGAAGTATCCTGCCTTATAGCTGATAAAAGCAGACAACGCAGTCGAGATCACTACAAAGCTTAACGGGTTGAAATACTTTTTGCGTTTGCCTTCAACATATTGCCGGGCTACAATGCCGGGTTGGGTAACAAGTTCTTTTAGCAACAACAGGAAACCTTTATCGGCATGCGTTAGTGCGTGAACAAGTTCATGCGATAAATGTGAAATGGTGATACGATGTGTATCCACTTGCTGACCACAGGATGAACAAAATTTACCTTGAATGGCTGCATCACAGTTTTTACAGTTCATGAGAGGTTATGAGGTTAAGGGCATGTTTCAGATCATCCGGTGTATCAATCCCCACAGTCTCCTCCAGCGTTTCCGCTACTATAATTTTAAATCCGTTTTCGAGCCAGCGTAATTGCTCCAGCGATTCAGCCCGCTCCAGCGATGAAACCTGGATCTGCGTAAGCTGTTTCAGAATGTCTGCGCGGTAGGCATACATCCCAATATGTTTATAAAAGGTATGTTTACTTAACCACTCCGCTTCCGGTGTATTACGAATGTGCGGAATGGTGGAGCGACTGAAATATAGGGCTTCACCTGCTTTGCTGATCACTGCCTTTACCAGGTTCGGGTTAAACAGTTGCGTGGTGTTATCAATCGCTTTGATCAGTGTGGCAATCTCCGTTTTGCCATCCAGCTTTGACGCGAGCAATTCTATTTGTGATGGTTGTATAAATGGTTCATCACCTTGTATGTTGATCACATAATCATATATACCTGGCTGCAGCGATAGAGCTTCATAACAACGATCGGTTCCGCTCGCGTGACTCTCCTGGGTCATGCATACTTCGCCTCCAAATTTTTTAACATGATCGAAGATCAGATCATTATCCGTTGCCACAACAACATCCGATATGCCCGATGCTTTTTTTACCTGTTCATACACACGCTGTATCATCGACTTACCTGCTATATCTGCCAAAGGCTTGGCTGGAAAACGGGTAGAAGCATAACGTGCCGGTATAATTCCTAAAATTTTCATGCAGATACTTTCTTTACTTTTAAGGATGTAGTTTCATCATCAATCACTTCAACAGCTTCTCCTCTTTCTATATACTCTCCGCGTGTAAAAGCATCGTGAAGTTTATCGTTGATCATAACTTTTCCGCTCGGGCGTAGCACCGTATGCGCTATACCGCGTTGTCCTTTCATGCTTTCTTTAAAACTTGCTGTATAGCCTTGTTCACGGTCTTGCGTATCCACCAGGGCAACACGTTTATAGAAACGTGTGTCGGCAAGCTTGGCGCCTCCTGCAAACAACAGAACGGTGCCCCCAAGTAATCCTCCTATAGCAGCAGCCAATGCATAGAGTATATCATTCATGCGCACAAACTCAAAATCAAATGCATCGTTGTTGATCATGATGAGCACCAGCGATCCGATGATCAGAATTATACCGGCAACGCCTGAGACACCAAACCCTGGCAGTATAAAAATCTCAACACCAATTAACCCGAGCCCAACAAAAAATACGATGATCTCCCAGTTCTCGGCAAGTCCATTCAGGTAATACGGCACCAGGTAAAGTATCAATGCTACCAACGCAGCGAGCCCGGCAAAGCCGATGCCCGGAGCCTGCATCTCGAAATATACTCCTGCAATGATCACGAGTATAAGAAGTCCGCTGATGAACGGATTGAGAAAGAATGCTACAACTTTATCGGTAGCACTGAGTTGATAATGATCGATCTCATAGTCGGTGACTTTATTTCTTTGAAGTATCTCGTTGATGGATTCAACCTTGCCTTCGCAGTAGCCATATTGAATAGCTTCCGATGTTGAGAATGTAATAACCTGTCCTTCTTTTTTGATACTATCGATCTCCACATTTTCATCTACCATGCCTTCTGCTATACGCGGGTCGCGTTTGTTCTCTTCTGCGGTAGCGCGCATGATTGAACGCATATACGATTGATATTTATCAGGAGCTTTACCACCACTTCCATCGACAACGGTAGCAGCTCCTATACTTGCTGCAGGCGACATATAGATACTATCGCATGCAATGGAGATGAGTGCTCCGGCAGAGGCAGCATCCGAATTAATAAATACCCAAACCGGATTTTTGAAAGCCATGATTTTGTCGACAATATCTTTGGCATCGGTAAGCACACCACCATACGTGTCCATTTCAATGATCACAATGTCGGCTTTTGTTTCTTCAGCATGTTGCAGCGCAAGTTCAACATAGCGCGTCATGCGTGGATCAATCTCCTGCTTAATCTCCATAATCATCACATTCTTCTTCTGCGCGAAAGCCGAAAAAGAAAGTACCATAAAACTCAACAGTATTACAGGCAGGGTCTTCATGAATTTAAACTTCCAATACAAAGGTCAATCTTCTATACTTGCACTAAAATAACCAATTAAACGAAGTTGACAGAAAGACTGAAACGTAAGTTTTCACATCGCTTCAACGGTGTTGTGTGGAATACCGCGGTGTTGCCCGAAGAAGAGCTCATGCTCCTCGAAGTGCGCAGTCACGAAGAGCGCCTGGTAACTTTTTCGGCATGGCACTATGCAACGGATACATTTCGATGGCAGCATATAAAACTGGACGAGCCCTGGTGGGTTAATCTGAGTGCTGCGGCAAACGGTGTGATACTTTTCACCGTATACCTGGATACAAACAACCCGGATAAAAAAGCAATACTTGCCTATACAAGTGAAAACCTGAAGTTGTTGTGGTGGAATAATGATTTCTCCATCGTATCCGTTCTGCAGGAAAAAGTGCTGGGTGTTTCCACCAAGATGGGTATGAAAGAGGTGATGCTCGATTTGCATACTGGAAAAGAATTGGCAGAAGTGTGGCCGGAAATACCAGTAAAAAAAGAAGAGCCGGTGGTGCGGCCTTCGCTTTATTCGGAAGGAACTTCGTACTTTAACACGGTTAAAATATTTTTAGAGTCCAGGCTAAATTTATTGCCCGTTGTTGCGTTGGAGTATCTGGAATATGATTCGAAGATTTTTATTTCGTACTACACGAAAGAAAATGATCTGGCGAATTTTTTGTTGGTATTGTCGCATGCAGGCGAGTTATTGCTGCATGAAAAACTGGATGAGTCCTTGAAAGGAATCGGCCAGGATACTTTTTTCATCCTCTCAGGATGTGTAATTTTCGTGAAGAATAAACGTGAGCTGATAAGTTATTTTTTATGATGAATGTATTGATTTACGCGGGTGCTTTATTTTTTCAGCCGCACGCTCAGGACTCACTGGGCATTGAGACTGTAAATGGAAAAATCTTTGTAGTTCACCAGGTAGGTGAGAAGGAAACGCTATATGGAATTTCGAGGCGTTATGGTACTACGGTAGATGCTATTGTACAATATAATCCTGCAGCAAGCTCGGGTCTCTCTATCGGACAGATACTGAAAGTTCCCTATACTAAAACAACTCCTGCCACAACGAATACAAAAGCTGCAGGCGGAGGAGGCATTGTGCACGTAGTGGCTGCCAAAGAAACGATGTTCTCGATTTCAAAAGCGTATGGTGTCTCTGTTGATGACATCCGGCAGTGGAATAACCTGACGGATAATACACTTTCCATCGGGCAGGAGATCGTGATTAAGAAACGAAATACAACTGCGACAAACACAACTACACCGCCTGCGAATAATCGTCAGACAGCAACTGCTTCGAATACTTCCGGTACTCATACTGTTGAGGCAAAAGAGACATTATACTCCATCGCGAATAAATATGATATCACGGTGCAGCAGTTGAAGGAGTGGAATAATCTGCAAAGCAACGAGCTTGACATCGGACAAACGATCTTTGTTAAACAACCATCGCGCGGTACTACACCAATACGGAAAGATACTTCGGTTACTACACAGCAACCGGTTGTTGCGGCACGACAGAATACAACAACACAGCCGGTGAAGAATGATGTACCCAAGAATGACACGCCCCCGGTAAAGAACGATACACCACCACGCGAAACCGTGAAGACCAATACTGAAACCATTCGCATTTCTGAGTCAGTAAAGAATGGTGATGAGATAATGGAGAAAGGTATAGCAGAATTGATTGAAGGAACGGATGGCAATCGGAAATACCTCGCGCTTCATCGCACCGCTCCGGTGGGTACTATATTGAAAGTGAGAAATGAATTGAACAACCGCGAAGTCTTTGTGCGCGTAATGGGGAAACTTCCGGATACAGCACTTACTGATAAGGTGATGATCAAAATATCAAAATCTGCTTACGATAGATTGGGTGCCATCGATCCGCGTTTCCGCGTTGAAGTGACATACTATAAATAAACGCTGGATTGTTTAAGAGTATATATACTTTGAGGCGCGATTTATCATCGGACTGTCAATAAAGTTTTTTATGAACATAGAAGCTCTTCGTAAATTTTGTCTTTCGCTGCCTGCAGCAACCGAAGACATTAAGTGGGGAGCTGATTTATGTTTTAGCGTTGGCGGAAAAATGTTCTGTGTTACTTCCATGGAAGGTCCGCTAAAGATCTCGTTCAAAGTACCAGACGAAGACTTCGAAGAACTTGCAGCACAAGAGGGATTTATACCTGCCCCTTATATGGCGCGTGCCAAATGGGTATTGCTAACCGATACGAGCGCAGTAAAACCAAAAGAGTTACAAGTCTATATCCGCCAATCCTACGAACTGATAAAAAGTAAACTCACCAAAAAACTCCGGAAAGAACTCTCGCTTGAATAAAGTAGCTAAGTTTTGAGCTGTCAGCTCGATTCTAATATGATTAGGTTTTATAAAAATCTGTTTTTCCTGGTATACAGGTTTTTTAAGAAAAATGCGCGCAGGCCTGGATCAGATTGGAACCATGCTATAGCAGCCGTTTTCATAATTTCAACATTTGAAGTATTGAATGTTGTGTCCATTCTGCCGTCCCATCTTACGTATCAGGGTGGTGAACTCATAGCTCCATATATATTGCTGTTATCATTAAATAGTATGATTTTCTTGGCTTTGAGCCGTTTCAGGAAGATCGAGAGTCAACTTCTACAAAACCCACCATCCATGTTCAACGATAGTTTTGTTATACTATATATGGCAGGAACAATATTGGCTTTCGGATTGACGAGATAAGTTATTTGGATAGCATAAGAGACTTGAATAAATCTCTTGGATAATAACTACTCATACACAGAGTATATATCTGAAACAATAGGGCAACTGTATCGAATACTCAAAGCTGGAAGCTATTGTGAAAAAAAAAGAGCTTCGAGCAGCTATATATACTACTCGAAGCTCACAACTGAAAGCCCGAA
>DJFR01000224.1:0-6099 GCA_002432545.1 Flammeovirgaceae bacterium UBA5867
TGCGCTTTGAAGTCTTTCGATTGTGCATATATAGGAGCCGAGACTTTATTGATATAGTTTTCGATTGCCTGCAAATCATGCTGAGGAGGGAGGAGCAGGTATATATAGGAACTGGTGGGATCAAACCAGGTGTTAACCGCTTGTGTGGATGCACTTGCCTGCTGCAGCAAAGTCTGGTAAGATGCCACTACTTCAAATTGCATGTGCGAATTTTTCGGATGATCTTTTAATACACCGGTGATCTCGAAATCCTGTCCCTGCATTTCAATAACTTTTCCGATGGGGTCTTCGTCACCAAACATTTTTTTAACCGCAGTTTCGGTCATCACCATGCTGTTCGGTTTCATGAGTGCAGACGCAACGTTTCCTTTTAGAAACGGAAATGTAAACACACGCAGAAAGTTTGCATCAGCATAATATCCACGAAGGGGTATATCTTTTCCTTTATAGCTTGCTTCTGCCGAAAGTGATGAATTTATTCGCACTACTTCTTCAACACCTGTAAAGCCATCATGCAAAGCCTGTGCTGCCGGTGCTGGTGCTGTTGCAAATGGAAGTGTGCTGCGCTTATCATTTGTATAGGAGACAACTCTGTATATTCTGTCTTTATTGACATGAAATGTATCGTAACGCCACAGGAATGAGAGCAGCGCTATCAACAATAATCCGATAGACATACCTACTGCTAAACCGAGCGCATTGATAACGGTGAAGAGTTTATGCTTGGCCAGGTTTCGTGTAGCAATGAGAAAGTAATTTTTTAGCATAGCAGGATGGAAAGAGGTAAATGAATAATGATGATACGATGCTTTCTGTTTTCGTTTTTTTACTGCGTACGAAAACAACAGGGAGACTACACGCTGCCGATAACGCCAACGAGCCTGCCTCGCAGACATTTTTTCCAGGTCGAGATAAAAGAGTTCTTCCAGATCACCATGAAGATCTTCCATCGCAGTTGAATGGCAGTACCAGCTAAAGAGTCGCTCTGCCAACCGAGGTGGTTTTTGTATGATTTTCATTTGGCGAGTGATAGTGTCGATTTCGATAACTTCCACAATTCATCGCGCAATGCTTTTATATTATGTAGTTCTACTTTGCCCTGCTGCGTTACTTCATAATAGCGCTTGCGCCTGCCGCCTCGCTCCTGCGTTGGTTCGCCAAGCCATGATTTCAGATAGCTCTTTTCTTCGAGGCGTGTAATGGTCGAATGAAGAGCACCGATGCTGATGCTGCGATCCGTTCTTTTTTCAATAGCTTCTTTAATGGTTACACCATACGCATCTTCTGCAAGACTAGCCACGGTTAGCAGTACCAGCTCTTCAAACTCGCCTATATATCCTTTCATGACAAAATCTGTTGTTGTATATATACTGTAAAAGTGAACAATATGTTTCTACTTTTCAGATAAAATACTCAAAAAAAATATTCTGATGAATGAATTTGCCGGGCTGCGTGCATTAAATCCGATTCTTATGATGTAAAAAATGCCTTTCTCAGATGTTCTTCCAGCGCTATGCTGATGGGCTTGAAACGGTTGAGGGTGTGTTCGTAAAACATATTTACACCAGTACCAAAATGCATAATTATTTCAACGGGCACCGTAGTATAGCCCAACCGTTTGGCGGCCACAATGCGGTGATTGCCATCGGTAAGCAATGCTTTGTTTTTAATAATGGTAAGTTCAAGCGGGCTAATGCCATGCTGACGTGTATAGTTTGTTATTTCTTCAATATCGTGAGTTTCGATAAAAGGCAAGTAGGGCACCGGAGTTTCATCTCGCCTGAATTCGCGATAAGACCAAAGTATATCAATGGGGATTTCGGCCAGTCTCTTGTAAATCATAGTATCGTCCCTCCTTCAACTGTGCTATACATCCGTCCAAACGCTATACCTAATGGAGACAAACCTTGTTTTATATAGGAATAGAGGCATCGGCAATTAAAAATGCTCTCATCTTTATCACACTACATCTCATATTGGGATACGCTCGGAATATTTCAGAAAAAGTGCGTACACGAAAAGTAACGCATGTACTGTTGTTGAATCGCAAGAACAAAAAACAGCGACTCACACGATGTGCTCTAAATGACAAACACTTTAAATGATGAGACAGGAGCTCGATAACTGCGTGTAATATTCAGAGGGAGGTGTAACCATTTTATATACACTTGTGTGATTTTAGCAACAAAACATAAAGTGTTAAAAAGACATCACCCGAAACAAAGCACTACGATTGTTAGTAACATAACGTACTATGGTTATATTTGCAGCAAGCAAGTTGTTACAACTTGTTTAAACTCCAGCGGAGTGATTTAAGACAAGATATTCCGTTGTTTTGATTCGCATGTTTTAGCCCAAGGAAAAGGGGAGGTTAAGAGCCTTCCTTTTTTTATTCCCATCAATAGCCAAAACCTTTGTGAATGGCTTCATTTACTTCTGCGGCTGATTTAGCAAGCGTATACATCTTTACTTTGCCCGTGCCCGTATTGAAGATTATTTTTCTTCCGCTATAGCCTCCGGTATGCCGCGCAGTAATTTGTATACCGGCTTCTTTCAATAACTGGTCGGCCACGGCTACATTTCGATGGCCCACTGAAAATATAGCCTGCTCAGACGCCCACGAGTTACAGCCACCAAAAACTTTTGCTTCGATGTTATCAATGCAGGCACCACGATTCAACATTGATCGTATCAACATGGATGTAGAGGAGTGACCAAGATCAGGATCGCCCGAGCGACCATCCAATGAGCCTGGCATCAGGTAATGATTCATGCCACCCATTTTCTTTTGCTTGTCCCACAGGCAAACAGAAACACATGACCCCAGCACAGTATATATTTCTGCTGCAATGGTAGTGATCAGAAATTGTCCGTTCGTAATAAAGTAACGCTTAAGCGGAGGCATACGGACGCTGATAGATCGTTGGCTTTATTTGCTTGAGCGATACATCCATACCCATGGTAGATTCGCTGTGACCGAGAAATAAAATTCCACCGGGTTTAAGACAAGCTGTAAGTTTGCGTATCACCTGCTCCTGCGTTGCTTTGTCAAAGTATATAAGCACATTACGGCAGAAAATTATATCCATACTTTCCTGTGTCACTCCGTAAACATCCGCTACCAGGTTGATGCGCTTGTAGGTAATTTTATTTCGGTATGCGGGTTTAACACGCACGAGTCTGCGCGTAGTATCTTTACTTTTCAGAAAGTATAGTCTTTTCCACTCTACCGGAATGGTGTCAATGCGCTCCAGGGTATAAATGCCCCGATGTGCTGCCTGTATAGCACGAATCGAAATATCACTTGCCGACAACGAGTATTCAAAGCCTATATTTTTTCGTTTAAATTCTTCCAGCGCCATAATGAGGGAGTAAGGCTCCTCCCCCGTAGAACAAGCGGCCGACCAGATCTTTATATTTCGTAATCCAGCTTTGTGAACATAACCGGGCAACAATACATCTTTCAAGAATTGAAAATGCAATGGCTCACGCAGAAAATCCGTTTTGTTGGTGGTAACGAGATCGATAACATTCAGTAACTCTTTTTTCTTTCCCTGATCACTGAATATATAGTCCAGAAATTCTTTATAGCTGTTCATCCCCAACTGCTTCACCTTTTTACCGAGGCGACTTTCCAGCATTGCTTTTTTGGCAGGGGGGAGTTTTATGCCATATACATTTGTTATATACGCACTCAGTCGTATATAACTTTCTTTATCCATCTGAAGAATGGTTGCCGGTTCCACATTATTCATAAGGCGCAAAAAATTATAGTATCATCCACAGGTTGGTAACAGGTTTTCTCCATTCAATTATTCAACTTCACTCTCTTAACAACCCGTGGATGACTTTCAAAAATCAGAACTCTGTAAAATCACCATCGCTTATAGCATCATCCAACCGAAGATCAAGACCGCCTGTTTGATGCGAAGCCTGAGTCACAGCAGAGGATTTATGGCGCCCATTATCGGCACTTTTGTTTGTGACAGACCGTGCTGCGCTCTTGCGCCCGCGGTAATCAATTTTAAAATAGCTGATAGCGGTTTTGAGTTCTTCTGCCTGTGAATTCAGTTCTTCTGCGTTTGAAGACATCTCTTCCGCTGCCGATGCATTGCCTTGCGTAACATGCGACAGTTGCTGAATAGCTTTGTTAACCTGGGTGGATCCCTGGTTTTGCTCCACACTTGCAGCTGCTATCTCCTGCACAAGTTCTGCTGTTCTGTTTATATCAGGCAGTGTACTGCTTAGCAACTCTTTTGACTCGCGTGCCTGCTTAACGGTTCGCGCAGATATATCTGTAATTTCCGCTGCGGCCCGCTGACTGCGTTCTGCCAGTTTACGTACCTCAGCAGCAACCACCGCAAAGCCTTTACCATGCTCGCCCGCACGGGCTGCTTCAACCGCTGCGTTAAGCGCAAGCAGATCGGTTTTAGATGCAATCTCTTCGATGATCAGTATCTTATCTGCAATAACAGTAATAGCTTCTACTGCTTCTGCAACGGACTCGCTACTGGTCTGTATGTCTTTCAGTGCCTTGGTCGCTATCTTTTCAGTCTCACGTGAGTTATCAGTGTTTTGCAGGATGTTGGCAGCCATTTGTTCCATCGATGAAGAAACTTCTTCGGTAGCACTTGCCTGCTCTTGTGCTCCACGCGACATCTGCTGTGATGCTGAGGCTACCTGGTGACTTGCTGCCGTAACATTATCGGCACCATTATATATAGTCAGGGCTATCTCTCGCAGGTTCTTCACCATCTGCTCCAGTGCATCATCAAGTTCGCCACCGCGCAGTTTCTCTGCTTCGAAGTCAATCATCAGGTCGCCCTTCGAAACACGCTTTGCTATATTTACCGAGCTGCGCAGCTTTTCAATCATCTGCTGAAATTGCATCAGCATCATACCGATCTCATCTTCGGTGGTAACTTTTACATCGGCCGAAAAATCACCGGCCAGTATTTTCTTCACGGCATCGGCTGCATCTTTCAGCGAACCCATAATACCGCGCAGTAACCACAGCGCCATGAGCAGGCTTATTACAATAGCCAGAAAAATTATAGAAACCATAATACGTATAGCACTGCTATACATATCGTTCGTCTCGCCACGCTCCTTTTCCAACTGTATATTTACCCGGTCAAGATAACTGTCTACAGTTTTGGCAACATCAACAGCAACAACATCTGCCTGTCCGTTCGACAGGGCTAATGCTTTTGCATTTGTACTTTTAAAAGCAAGCTCCATTACCTCGCGATGTACCACATAGAAAGATGCATACTGCCGGGTATAGCGATCCATCAACAATAGTCCTTCTCCGGATATAGTGCGATTCAATTGCGTAACCGAAAGCTCCAAGTCATTCTCGATGGCAGACGTTTCATCACGTACTTCCTGGCGAGATGCATCGCTTGATGCCAATATGAGATTTTTCTCTTGGTTATAAAGTTCCGTGAGATCACTCTTTACCTGCGCCACAGCAGCGAACTGCTCCTTCGTTCCGGTGCCCGATATATATTTACTCAACTCATCCAGTGTAGCCATAGCTTTGGAGAACTCTGCGCGACCTTCGTTGAAAGATTTGTCAGTTGCAATTACTTCACTATTCTCCGTAGCCAGCCGAACTATATCTTTCGATACCTTCATCATGGATTCCAGCTTTATTCCAAGCTGCTGCGATATAGCCAGCAACTCGCCCGTACTCAATGTCTGTATAGTAAGCAAGTCTTTTTCAATAGTCTTTTCGCTTGCTTCCAGTTGCTGCGAGAGATCGTTGATCCGCTGCGGGTCTGTCTCAATAATGATTTTCTTCTGGTCGCGAATAATATTACCGGTATATTGACGTACACGGGTAATACTAACTTGTTGCACTACGGTACCATTCATCATGGCATTGATGCGATCGCTTACCATGCTGATACGCAGATACGCAATGATGAATATAACGATCATCAATATAACGAGCGTGGCGAATGCCAGAATCAGCTTGTTACGAATTGTCATTTTGTTCAGCATATAGGTCTAGATTGCGATTTCAGAATTTACCAATACACTTACATCTTCAGCAGCAAATACCTTGTTGATATCAATGATCAAGGTTATATC
>DJFR01000224.1:6105-13010 GCA_002432545.1 Flammeovirgaceae bacterium UBA5867
GGCTCTATTGCTACAACTTCTTTTGCTACATCAACTATAGCACCGATCTGTGTGGTTCTTTCCTCGACATCTTTTATATCAAGAATCAATACGCGGTTTTTACTGGAGCGCTCCGAAGGGTGCAATCCAAGTTTCAGGCGTGTATCCAGCAGCGGCAATACTTTACCACGCAGATTAATAATACCCAACATATAGTCAGGTGTGTTGGGTACTTTTGTGAATTGATTTAATTCGACAATCTCCTGCACACTGTTAATGTGTACGGCAAACTTCTCCTCATTCAACAGAAATGTGAGGTAAGCATTCGATAAAGATTCGGTCATGGGCATAGGTATAGGTATTATTTTAGGTGTTGAAAAGTCGTTGAGGATCCAGCACTAATGCTATTGTACCATCACCGAGAATGGTACTTCCTGAAATAAACTCCTGGTTTTGGTAATGTTCTCCCAAAGGCTTTAACACAGCCTGTATCTTTCCCTGAATCGAATCAACCGCAATGCCCTTCCGCGTTCCATTCACATCTACCGAAATAATATCTGTTGTTTTAGGAGGTATAGATTCACTATAGAATTTTCTGCGCAATGAAAACACCGTTAGCAATTCTTCATTTACCAGTATATCGGTGCATACACAATTTTCACGTTCCAGTAATACGAACGGTATTCTGTCGATACGTTCAATAACATTCAACGGTACTACATAACACGTTTTTTCAACCAGCACCAGCAACCCGTCAATGATAGAACGCGAAAGCGGCAGCTTGATATGAAAAGATGTACCCTGCCCGGCTATAGTGGCTATATCTATACTACCGCGTAACTCCGCTATACGCTGATGTACTACATCCATGCCTACACCTCGTCCGGATACATTCGAAACAGCATCGGCCGTTGAAAGACTGGATCGAAATATAAGATTGAAAATTTCCTGCTCGGTAAGTTTCTCTTCCGGCTTTATTATACCCTGCTCAATGGCCTTCTGTAGAACTTTCTCGCGATCTATACCTTTGCCATCATCACTTACAATCAGATTGATAAATGTATTCGATCGAAATGCTCGCAGTTTTATAGTTCCATACTCAGGCTTACCTGCCTTCTTGCGTATATCGGGTCGTTCAATGCCATGATCGATAGCATTGCGGATAAGATGCATGATAGGATCTGTCATCATTTCAATCACATCCTTATCCATTTCGGTCTCGGTACCGTTCGATAAAAAATTAATTTTTTTACCCTGAAGTTTAGACAGGTCGCGCACAAGGCGTTTGAATTTTGTAACGAGTACTTCTACCGGAACAAGACCAATTTCCAATGATGTATCCCGCAGATGATTGATCACCGTTTCCATTCGTTCGGTAATTTCATCAAGTGCTGTAATGCGATTATTCTGCGCTATATTTAGCAATTGCGCCTGTAAAATGATCAGTTCACTTATCCAGTTGATCAGGTCATCGATCTTATGTTTACCAACCTTGATTACGCTGTCGTGTACTTTCCGCTTTCCGGGTAATTCGTCTTCTACTGCGAATTCATTTCGAACGGTGATCTTGTTTTTTTCTGAGAATTCTTTTGTGCGTGCAACCAGTTCTGTTTCGGTATACTCATTCGCGTAGTAGCGATTAATGATTTCCTGAAACTCCTGTGATTCCAGCAGATTGCCTACTCCAAGATGATGAAGTCCTATTTTACATTCATGCTCAACAAAGATGAAATAACTTTCAATCTCGCTGGTGGAAACAGGTGTTGAGAGAACGATACGCCACTGGGTAATCTGGTTGTCAGCGTTTTTATACTCCTGAATTTTTATACTCCCCAATGTCTCAAGATCCTTAACTATATATGTTATTGGATGATTGCTTCCTTCTTCAATCTGAATGATGGGATTTATAAGAAGCAGATGGGTAACGTCCTGATTGACGGCCCCGGTCTCCCCTACGCCGACAGATATATCTATATTTCGAAGAAACTGTGTTATTTGTTCAATGTGCACATCGAGAAAATCATCTTCAATGGATTTACCGGAATTTGTTCTGCCCAACTGATCTCTAACCTTGTCAAAAGAATTCAGCGTTATACTGATGAGATCATCCGATACGGATAAATGTCCCTGGCGGACTTTATCAAAAACTGTTTCGAGTAAATGTGCAAGCTGACTTATATTTTCAAAGCCAAACATACTGGCAGCACCTTTAATCGTATGCATGGTTCTGAAAACCTGTTCCAACGGAGCAGTAGCCAGGGGGTTGGCCTCAAGCTGCATCAGACTCTCATCAAGCTCATTCAACAGATCGAGCGAGTCTTCGATAAACCGTTTTTGATTATCGCCCATTCACGATAGCATTTTCTATCTGCGCGAAAAATGTTTCTGCTTTGTAGGGCTTCTTAACCCATGCTGTGAGGCCTGCTTTCTGTGCTTCACGCATCTTGTCAGGGTTGCGTTCGGTTGTCAGAAAAATTACCGGTATACCGGCCATTGCATTGTCTGATTTTATTTTGACCAACAGATCGAGTCCGGTGCACTCAGGCATATTGTAATCCGAGAGTACAAGATCAATATGTGTATTACCGCCCTGCAGTACTTGCAGTGCTTCGTTTCCATTGGATGCACCAATGGTTGTATAGCCTGCGCGCTCGAGGGTATCGCAGAGAAAACTTCTGATGCTGGCAAAATCTTCAACAACTAGAATAGTCTTTTTCATAAAGAGTGGTAATAGATATACCTTTTTGATTTTTAGTAATGGCAAGTTTATCAGTTGTAGAGAAACTCCTCAGTCAGGACAAATCAGGAATCACCCCTAGATTAAATACCGAGAAGCATATCCGTATTTTTACGGAGGCATTATGTAAGGACACGTGTGCTTTTCACTAATAAAGTAATTAAGCTTCACGGTTCCCAAAAAACGCACATGGTATAAGCCCGATCACAAACTCTGGCGATGACGACTAAATGTGTTCAAACAGGCTTTTAGTTTAACAAATCTACTTTTGTTGAATCACCCCAATTTGGGAGTAATAATATGCGCGTTTCCTGCCACTTACCTTACGTGTTGCGGTATCAGCATGGGTACGTCATGTTTTGACCTGATCTTCGCAACTACGGAGTTCGCTTTTGGTTAAAAACTTCCGAGATAATTTAGCTGAGGCAGTGAGGAATATGTACGATAGATATAACACAGCGACACATTGAGATTATACTATATATAGCCACACAATATGTTGCTTTACTTCACGATGTTGCATTAATTTATATTATCGAGAGTATATAAGTTTTTTTTAACGTATATAATCACCAGAAAAAAATGGAAGGCACACAGGATTCGCTGGTCGATATAAATAACAAGCATATATACATTCAATTCACACAGAGATTCGCGAACAGGCCAACGATTATTTTTCTCCACGACTCTTTGGGCTGTATACAGTTGTGGCGTGACTTTCCGCAAAAACTTGGCGAACGAACAAATTGCAATACGCTTGTATACGACAGACTAGGATATGGGAAGTCAAATCCCTTTATGAACGCAGAGAGAAATAATGATTACCTGGAAAGAGAAGCTGATATACTCGCAGAGATCATTACGAAGTATAGTATTGAAAACGCGATCCTGTTTGGGCATAGCGATGGAGGTTCCATTGCGTTGATCGCTGCTGCTAAATATCCACTGAAGATTTCAGCAATCATTACAGAAGGTGCTCACATTTTTGTTGAGGATGTAACCTTACAAGGCATTCGTGCTGCGATAGATATATACCGAACAACCGATCTGAAAGTAAAGTTAGAAAAGTATCATGGCAACAAAACGGATGCAATGTTCTGGGCGTGGGCAAAAACCTGGACAAGCGAGCCATTTCAGAAATGGAATATAGAGCACTTCTTACCTTTGATCAAATGTCCTGCATACGTCATTCAGGGAAGTGACGATGAATATGGAACACTCAGGCAAGTTGAGGGAATTATTAACCAGGTATCAGTCGTTGCTACAAAATTAATTCTCCCCGGAGTAAAACATTCTCCTCACAAAGAAGTGCCCGAAGTAATTTTAGAAAAGGCCAGTCAGTTTATTTCCGAGCTGCACTTGTAACTATACAGACGCACAATTGATAAGTTTTAATTCTCAATAGAAGAATCTTAAACAAAAAAAGCGATCCGTTTGGATCGCTTTTCTTTTGTAGCGGGGACAAGACTCGAACTTGTGACCTTTGGGTTATGAGCCCANNACGAGCTACCAACTGCTCCACCCCGCGATGTTGGTTTTCGATTTGATTTTTGTTGCCTTTCCTCAAATCGTTTGCAAAAGTAGGCCGCCTACATTTAAAAAACAAGTTACCTTTGCAAAATCATTTATGGTATCATCAACTTTTAAAGCCGGATTTGTAAGTATCGTTGGTAAACCCAACGTGGGCAAGTCATCGCTTATGAATAAATTGATGGGCGAAAGCCTCTCTATTATTTCTGCGAAAGCTCAAACTACACGACATCGCATCATGGGAATTTTGAACGGAGAAGATTTTCAGATAGTTTATTCTGATACTCCCGGTATTCTCGAACCAAAATATTCTTTACATGAAGCGATGATGAATTATGTAAAGGTATCATTGGAAGATGCTGATGCTATTCTGCTCGTTGTTTCACTGGAAGACACATACGAACCGGAGCTGTTTGAAAGATTTCAGAAAATCAACACCCCTGTTCTTTTGGTGATCAACAAGATCGATCTTGCAAAGGGAACGCAGGTACAAGATAAAGTAGCATACTGGAAAAGTGCCATTACAAATATTCGTGATGTTGTAACAGTATCGGCTAAAACGGGCGCGAATGTAAACGAACTTCTTCCGCGGCTTTTAGCGTTTATGCCGTTGCATCCTCCTTATTTCCCTCAGGATGAATATACCGATCGCACCGAGCGCTTCTTTGCATCTGAAATTATTCGTGAGAAAATATTTTTGAATTACGAGCAGGAAATACCGTATAGCACCGAAGTAGTGATCAACTCATTTAAAGAAGAGGAAACTATTATTCGCATCAGTGCCACCATTTATGTAGAGCGTAACTCTCAAAAAGGTATATTGATTGGTAAGGCGGGAAGCTCATTAAAGAAAGTAGGCATGGAAGCACGCCAGGACATGGAGTCATTCTTTGCCAAGAAAGTTTTTCTGGAAACACATGTAAAAGTCGCTGATAACTGGAGGAAGGAAAAATTCAAACTCCGGCAATTCGGTTATCTGGAATAGATAGTATATATCCGAAGCAGGTAACGCGACACAAAGTATAAATCGTATAATCGACAATTCTAAAAATCGAAATGGCAAACATTGTAGCTATAGTAGGAAGACCCAATGTTGGGAAGTCAACTTTTTTTAATCGTCTCATTGAGAAACGCCAGGCCATCATGGACAATGAACCTGGTGTTACACGCGATCGCCACTACGGTTATTCCGAGTGGTGCGGAAAATTCTTTACCGTAATTGATACCGGTGGATATGCCACAGGTTCTGAAGATAAATTTGAATCGGAGATACGCAAGCAGGTAAAGCTCGCGATCGATGAAGCCTCTGCTATTATATTCATGGTAGATTGCCGTGATGGACTTACCGGGTTCGATAAAGAATTCGCCAACGTTCTGCGCACTTCCAAGAAGCCTATCTTTATTGGTGCCAACAAAGCTGATACTCCGGATAAATCGTTATTGGCAAATGAGTTTTATGAACTTGGCCTGGAAGGAGAGATATACCCTATATCTGCTGAGAACGGTAGTGGTACGGGTGAACTTCTGGATGATCTTATCAAAACTTTCCCGAGTGAAGGTGTTGAAGATCCGGACGCAGGTATACCACGCATCGCTATTGTAGGCAGGCCGAATGTTGGTAAATCATCGCTGCTAAATGCATTACTGGGAACAGAAAGAAGTATAGTAACGGATGAGGCCGGCACTACACGCGATGCTATACATTCATATTATAAAATGTATGGCCAGAATTTTATACTTATCGATACAGCCGGTGTACGCAAGAAGGGTAAAGTAAAAGACGATATTGAATTCTATTCGGTACTTCGGTCGCTGCGCGCGCTGGAAGAAAGTGATGTATGTATCGTGGTGATAGATGCCGAGCGCGGCATGGAATCACAGGACGTAAACCTGATCAGTCTTGCACAGCGCCAGGGCAAGGGTATGGTAATTATGGTGAACAAGTGGGATCTTATTGAAAAGGACTCAAAGACAGCCGACAAGTTCAAGAAAGATATACTCGAGAAGCTAGCCCCTATAGACTATATACCAATGATATTTGCTTCGGTGTTGAACAAGCAACGTATCTTCCAGGTAATTGAAAAGGCTGTGGAAGTATATGGCAACAAGACCAAGAAGGTTCCAACTTCCAAATTGAACGATTTGATGCTTCGCGAGATAGAACACTATCCGCCACCATCCACAAAAGGCAAACTTATACAGATAAAATATATAACACAGGTGAATGCGAGATTTCCATCGTTTGCATTCTTTTGTAACCTGCCTCAGTATATTGCAGAGTCATACCAGCGCTACCTGGAAAACAAAATTCGCGAGCACTTTGATTTCGAAGGGGTTCCGGTCAGGCTGATATTCCGCAAAAAATAGCGATTAAAAATAAAATTTTATTACCCGCTTGATACCGTGTGATATAATCGTACTATATTTGCGCTAAATTTTTTAAAACCTGTAAACTATGAAAAAAATTATCGCATTGTTAGCTGTTTGTGGCTTTGCTTTCGCATTCGCTGCTTGTGGCAAGAAAGCAGAACCAGCTGCTGAAACTACAGATTCAGTTGCTACTGAAACTCCAGTTGTAGCTCCTGATACAACTGCTACTAACGACACTACAGCAACTGGTACTGACACAACAGCAGCACCTGCACACTAATCAATTTTA
>DJFR01000224.1:13028-18375 GCA_002432545.1 Flammeovirgaceae bacterium UBA5867
GTTATTAACATATTACAGGCACATACTCCTGCTCCCGCTGTCAGCTATTGTTTCGACTTGTGGAAGGAGAGCCCTTTTGAACTGAAGCTTACCAAAAGCCGTCAGACTAAGGTTGGTGATTTTACCAGTAAAAGAACCAAGGCTCATCCGCGCATCACGCTGAACCACGACCTTAATCCTTATTTGTTCCTGATGACGTATATCCATGAGGTTGCGCACCTCCGGGTATACCTGCAATATGGTGCGCGCGTTGATCCACACGGTGAACAGTGGAAGACTACGTTTACCGACCTGATGGTTCCGCTGCTTTGGGAAAATGTGTTTCCTGAGGAAATCTTACATGAATTGCGCAGACACATGGTTAATCCCAAAGCAAGTTCGTTTGCTGATGCTACGCTAACCCAGGCATTCCGGAGGTTTGACAAGAATGCGCATCAATATGCTATACTATCAGATATACCGGAAGGAAGTATTTTTAAACTACAGGGACGTTTCTTTCGGAAGGGTAAACTTCGCAGAACGCGTGTACTCTGTCGCGAGCTTGAGTCAAAGCGAGATTACCTCGTGCCTGTCGATGCACAAGTTACAGATGTTCAGTTCAGCCTTCTCTGAATAAAGCCATTCACTACATCATAAAACATGGAAGGCTTGAGTGTGCGCCAGTTATCTACCTGTAACGTGCCACCCATATTTATATACTGATCGAGGTGATACTTCTGTAATTCGCGCTGTACAAACTCCGGGAAATTTACTGCGGCAATCCAGCCATCTTCAACTTCTTCATACCATTCTTCATAGTAGCTATCGTCCGATCCGTGAAAGTTGAGAATGTTCTCACCAATCAGGATAAACTTGTTGATACCTTCGTTTATCATAAGTTCCAACACATTTCTCTTCAGCGTCATGATATCGTTGTTAAGCGTATCATTCCACTCACCGATCAGCTCAATGATAGTATAGCCAGCATCGTAATCAACATAAAGAATTTTGAGATATAGCGTCTCCGATCCGAAGTTGTCCCAGGCAGGATCTATATAGTATCCGTAAATCGTTTCGGAGTAAACATCATGATTATACTCTTTGCCATAAAAAGGCGAACGATCATCCTCCGATGAATCATAATATTTCTGCCAATTATAGTATGGTTCTATTTCGTGCACAGTACCTGTATGTTTATCTACAAGCTCCAGAAAAAAACTGTACCGCAAAGAAGTGGAAGTTTGTATTACTTTCTGAAATTCTCAACAGCTTTTCTTACCGAGCCGTGTTGCTTCAGTAATTTTTCTGCTTCAGCCTGAGGGATCTGAAGTTCATCCATGATCATGCGCGTACCGCGATCAACCAGTTTATTGTTGGTAAGCTGCATGTCTACCATCTTATTACCTTTAACATGGCCTAGCTTAATCATTACCGTAGTCGAGATCATATTCAGCACAAGTTTCTGCGCAGTACCCGACTTCATACGCGTACTGCCGGTAACAAACTCCGGCCCTACTACTACCTCAACCGGGTAATCGGCCTCCTTTGCTACCGCGGTATTGAGATTACACACTACACAACCGGTAACCACTCCGTTGGCCCGCGCATCTTTCAAACCGCCAATTACATAAGGCGTTCTTCCGGATGCTGCTATACCAATTAAAACATCCTGCTGGTTGATAAGATGTTCTTCCAAATCTTTCCAGGCTTGTGCGTCATCATCTTCGGCATACTCTACAGCCTTGCGTATAGCTTTATCACCACCGGCAATCAGCCCTATAACTTTTCCGTGCGGTAGCCCATACGTTGGTGGAATCTCGGAAGCATCAACAACACCGAGTCTACCGCTCGTGCCGGCCCCTATATAGAATAACCGGCCACCGCCCTTCATCTTCTCAACAATAACATTCACGATCGCTTCGATCTGTGGAATAGCTTTTTCAATCGCGAGCGGAACAGTTTTATCTTCCTTGTTGATGTTTGCCAACAGTTCCTGCACGCTCATCTTTTCGAGATGATCGTAGTGTGAAGATGATTCAGTTGTTGTCACTTAGTTCGAATCTTTCTGATGGTATAGAGTCAGTCCTGCAATCGGACCTTCCAGAATATTCTTTACGGTAATGCCTTTATCGTTAGCAACCTGCCGTAATATATCACTGAAGTAAAATGCTATAGAACCTGTGAAATGTACTTTGAGGTTCTGATAGTTTTCGTACTTCATAACGTTGTTCTCATAGAACTCCTCGAAGCTGCTATAGATAAGGTTATAGCAATATGGATCTTTGAGATGCTGAAAAATGAAACGGGTAAAACTTGCCAGGAAAGCGCTTGGTCGTTCCTGCTGGTATATCTTTTCAAGAAACTCTTCGCGTGAAAGCGGGAAGCGCTCCTGAAATTGTTTCGCTACAGAATCCGGCATCTTCTTGCGCAGATAGTCCACCAGAAATTTCTTTCCGATGTTAGCACCCGATCCTTCATCGGCAAGAATCCAACCGAGGTTCGCCACGTTGTCGGTAATTTTCTTTCCATCGTACAGGCATGAGTTAGAACCCGTACCCATGATGCATGCTATACCGGGTTCATGACCGCACAGTGCACGCGCAGCTGCGAGTAAATCCCAACCTATTTCGATTTGTGCCTCCGGAAAAAATTCAAGGAATGCACTCTTGATGGTAAGTTGATTTTTAACAGAAGATACACCGGCACCATAGAAGAAAATTTTATTCACCTGATCATGAATCTGTGGCAACAGAATTTCCTGAACATTCTTTTTCAAATCTTCAATGGGCTGATAGTATGGATTAAATCCCGGAGCACTGGCTTGGCCAATTGTTCCATCTTTCTGGATAAGTCTCCAATCAGTCTTGGAGCCTCCGCTGTCTGCTATAAGAATCATCTTTATTAGTGCCGCTGATTAGCGCGAATTTAACAGTTTATGAACGGTTATAATAATTTCAGTAATGGCAAAACTAAGACAGTAATTAACAACTTAAAACAACTTGACAAAGTGTGTCCGTGTGTCGGGGTAAATTTTTAATTCTTTTAATGAGCCAGCCTCCCGATTATCGTAAATTTATCAAAAACCTTCTCGGTGTGAGGTGCGTCCTTCAACTCATCCGTCAGATCTTGTCCGGCCCAGTGTTCATAATGTTTACCATCACGCCATAGCCTTGATTTGGAAACATCATAGATAAAACCCAGGTATGCAACCCATATCTCCGGTTTATCCTGCCCGTTTCGTAATGCCAGTTGTGCGCGGGTATAGCTGGGTAATTGTTTATCGCTCACGTGTTCCAAAATTTTTCAATTGTATAGCAATACTAACGTGAAGGTGTACATTCTCATAATGATTTTATGACTTTAAATTTACCACCACTTTTAACCGCTTATAAAAAAATTACCGTGTGCTGGTATAGATTACAATCGTGGCATATAGTATACATAAACTTCTGTTATAGCGCGCATTCACGCTATAGATGCGTTGTATCGATTACGAAAAGAAAGAAGCCTTTACATGTCCGAAAATATAACCGTGTGAACACAACGTTCATCACAAGCTTTGTTTGCTGCCGCGCTAAAAATGAATATCTTTTCAAGAATCTTAAAGATATATTAATCCATTCTTAACCCTATGCGTTCGTATACTCTTCTATTCGCGCTACTAGCGCTTGCCATGTTATCGGCCTGCAGTAAAAAAAATGAAACTGCAGGGAACGATGAAACACTTCATAAAACTGCTGACTCACTGGCGCAGGCTTACATCATTACCGATGGTCACGTAGATTTACCCTTCCGACTGAAAGTAAAGAACTTCAGGCTCGATCGTGAATACCTCGGCATTCCGGTTGAAACAAAAGAAGGTGACTTCGATTATATACGCGCTAAAAAAGGTGGACTTGATGCTCCGTTCATGTCGATCTATATACCTTCCAAGTATCAGCTAAAGGAAGATCATGGTAAACAACTGGCGGACTCACTCATCAACATGATTCGCTTTATAGCAGATTCCATTCCCGATAAATTTGCGTTGGCCGGCTCGCCTGCTGATATAATCGCGAATACAAAACTTGGCAAAATCTCACTTCCTATGGGTATGGAGAATGGCGCACCCATTGGTAACGACCTGGCGAATGTAAAATACTTTTATGATCGCGGCATTCGCTACGTTACACTGACGCATGGTAAGGACAACCAGATCTGCGATTCTTCATACGATACACTTAACACGTGGAATGGCTTAAGTCCATTCGGGGAGAAGGTTGTAACCGAAATGAATCGTGTTGGTATTATGGTAGATATATCGCACGTATCCGACAGTACATTTTATGATGTTATGAAGCTTACCAAAGTTCCCTGCATTGCTTCACACTCATCGTGCCGATACTTTACTCCGGGCTTTCAGCGTAACATGAGTGACGACATGATCAAGGCTCTGGCAAAGAACGGTGGCGTTATTCAGATAAACTTCGGAGCCTCGTTCCTTGATTCGGTAGCACGCAAAAACGATTCACTTCGCGATTCGCTCGAAGCGATTTTACAAGCGAAAAAATTAACCTCGGCAGATTCTGCTGCACAACCAATCATTGATCAGTTTGCCAAAGAACACAAATCATTGTTCTCGGATGTTGAGCGTGTAGCCGATCATATCGATCATGTGGTAAAACTCGTGGGTGTTGATCACGTAGGCATCGGCTCTGATTATGATGGCGTAGGCGATAGTTTACCGGTAGGCCTGAAAGATGTATCACAATATCCCAATCTCATTTACGAACTTTTAAAACGCGGTTATTCACCAACAGATATCGAGAAGATTTGTAGCGGCAATGTGTTCCGTGTATGGAACCAGGTGATTGCGACTGCCGGCCAGTAAAAAAGCTATACTGCTGTTGGCAGAATGTCGAAAAGTATAAATAGCATCATTCACGGTGGTCACTTCTTCAGCACATCGTGAATGATGTTTGTACAGTTATCGTAAACCCAGATTTACTTATTTAGGGAAACCTCTGTCCCATATTGGTTTAAACTAATATTTCACATGGAGACAGGTTACTTGTATACTACCTTCCGGGACTTAATATCATTACTTTTGTTTCTCTAAAAACCATTTCCAATGAGAGTTCTCCTGGGATGTCTTCTCGCAGTGATTGGGGTTGCCAGTGTTCAGGCACAACATACACCAACCACAAAATTTACTCTCCCCAAGAATATAACGCGCAACGATTACCACGCTGGCAAAGTGATGGTAAAAGTAAAGAAGGAATATATATCGCTTTTTCTCGAAGGCACTGCTTCTCCCGCTGGCCGCAAAGCATCTATAGCAGGCTCTACCAGAATAACATCACTGGCACCGAAGGGAAATGTTAAAAAT
>DJFR01000224.1:18382-23562 GCA_002432545.1 Flammeovirgaceae bacterium UBA5867
AGAAGACTATATCAACAAACTCTACGCCACCGGATATATAGAGCTTGCCGAGCCAGCCTATAAAGAACGCATGCTTTATACACCCAACGATCCGGCCGTGACCAACCAATATTACCTTACCAAGATCAGAGCGCTTGAAGCCTGGAACGTTACGAAGGGAGATGAAACCATTGTGATCGCTATTATAGATTCAGGTGTTGATATTGATCACCCTGACCTGGCCAGCAAACTATATATCAACCCCGAAGAAGCCAACGGTACGGCTGGCGTTGATGACGATAACAATGGCTTTATTGATGATATCAACGGCTGGGATTTTTCAGGAGCTGATACGTTGAATGCCTTGAACCCCAATTACGCGGGCGACAACAATCCTGCTATATTTAAAAGTGGTTCAGGCTTTACGCATGGTACACAGGTTGGAGGTTGTGCCGGAGCTGCTGCCGATAACGGAATTGGCCTGGCAGGTGTTGGCTTTAAAACCAAACTGCTCTTCACAAAACACTATGCCGACAACCAGCGCACCAGCGACCGTAATTATAGTTCTGATCTATACCGTGGTGTACTCTATGCGGCACAAAATGGTGCACGCATCATTAACTGTTCGTGGGGTGGTGAAGCACGAAGCCAGGTATACCAGGATCTGATCACACACGTAACAAAAGATCTGGGCTGTATGGTAGTGGCTGCTGCCGGTAACAGCAATGTTATCACACCGCTTTATCCCGCTTCATACGATTATGTGCTATCCGTAGCATCAACCGATCAGAATGACAACCGTGCGAGCTTTACTAATTTCGGTCCTACGGTTGATATCTGCGCTCCGGGAGTGAGTATATATACTACGGCCTACAACAACGGGTACGGCAGTCCCGGAGGTACATCTTTATCCACACCGATTGTTGCCGGTGCCGGAGCATTGGTATGGGCACAACATCCTGAGTTTACCGCTGAGCAGGTGGCGGAGCAGTTACGGGTTTCTGCAGATGCCAGTATATATACTAAAAATGCTGCCTATATAAATCAACTTGGCAAAGGGCGCCTCGACATTATGCAGGCGCTTACGCTGACATCACCTTCCATCCGCGCTTCCAATTACAGGCTGTTAAACGATGAAGGACTGGATGCTGCGCCCGGAGAAGAAGCCAACCTGATATTTGATTTCACCAATCATCTTCAAACTTCCTCCTCCGGACTGGAGATCTCCATATCATCTGCTTCATCCTATATTACCATCACAAACAATAAAATAAATCCGGGTGCTATTACAGAAGGCGCAACTATTAATAACATACTTACACCCTTCAAATTAACACTCAGCTCAAGTATACCGGTAAATACCAAAGTAGATATACTGCTTACCTATAGCGATGGATCGTACCAGGATTACCAGGTGCTTACATTGATACCGAACCCATCGTACATGAACATTGACGACAACCGAATTACCACCACTATATCTTCATCCGGAAGACTGGCGTATGAAGACACGCAAAGCTCGCAGATGGGAAGCGGTTTTGTATATAATGGCAAATCGTTCGTATATGAAATGGGGTTGATTATGGGTAATTCCTCCTCCACCATACTGAACACAGTACGTAACGGCAGCGGTGGCTATGATCAGGATTTTATAGGCACTACACGTATAAAGGAAATTATACCGGGTGAGCGATCGTTCGCAGAAATATTCGGAGACTTCTCAAATTCTACTGTAGCAGAAGAGCAAAAGGTAAAAGTATCGTATCGTACGTTGGTATGGCAGGATGAACCATACGACAGGTTTGTGATTGTAGAGTATAAAATCAAAAACACACAGGCCAGTGCCCTCAATGATTTTTACTTTGGCATGTTTGCCGATTGGGATGTGAGCCACAATGGTGTATATGATGCTGCGCAATGGAATGCCGCTACACGACTCGGCTATGTTTACCAGAAAGCTTCTACAGAATTACCACAGGCAGGTATACAACTTCTTACCGGCAGCGAAAATTACTATGCTATAGATAATCATCCATCTATAGCAGGTGCATCATCGTTTGGTTTGTATGATGGCTTTACTGATGCTGAGAAGTTCAAAGCAATCTCTTCAACACGCAGTCAGGCTGGTGCAGATGGTTCCGGCAATGATGTGAGCCAGGTTGTTTCAGCCGGTCCTTATAACATTAATGCGGGCGATGAAATAACAGTAGCCTTCGCGTTGCATGCAGCGGACAATTTTACAGATCTGCTTACCTCTGCTAAATATGCAGACTCGGTATATAATTACACCTTGAAAGCTCCGCTTCCTGTAGTCGATACGCTTGAGACTTGCTACGGATCGAACACTGTAATGAAAGCAACAGGTGCAACCAGGTATCGCTGGTATAAAGACTTTACCGGAGGCAGCCCCATAGCAGAAGGGTCGCAGATAACGATACCAGCTATAAAAAGCGATACAACACTCTATGTAGCAAATGCTACTAAATCGTATGAGAGCCTTCGCGTACCTGCACATATTAATGTACATGCGCAACCAACGATCATGGCATCGCGCTCCACTATACTTTGCAATGGCGATTCGGTTATTCTCTCGGTAGAAAAAGCCAGTGAGTATGCATGGAGCAATGGCGAAATAACGCAATCTATAAAAGTAGGCGAGGCTGGTAATTATAGTGTGATGATGAAATACGAAGATGAAGTTCTGAATTGCGTTTCCACTTCCAATCAAATTGCCGTGAGCGTTCTCCCGCGACCGGAAGCATTGTTCTCTATCACCCTTACGTCAGGCGATTTTATCATAGGCGATTCTGTACAGTTTACCAATGGCAGTTCGGATGTTAAAGAATTGTATTGGGATTTTGGCGATGGCACCAACAGTACTAAACTTAATCCGAAGCACGCATACGACTCGAGCAGCGTTTACGAAGTTTCACTTACGGTTACAGCCGAGAATGGCTGTCAGGATATATACATAAAAGAAGTATCGGTTGTTACGAGCATTGAAGAAACGCTAAGCCGTTTTGTAAAAGTATATCCTGTGCCTACAGTACAAAATGAAGTAACAGTATGGATCGATGGCTTGAAAGCGAAAGATCTTCAACTATCCGTTATTACAACGGAAGGGCTACACCTTTATGATCAGCAATTCAAGAATATCGGAGAGGAATTCACACACACCATAGGTACTTCCAGCTATGCCGCTGGTATATATTTTCTGGCCGCCCGCATAGATGGCAGGTTGGTAATAAAGAAGTTTGCTGTCTCAAAATAAGCAGGTATATACTTAACGGGTATAAATAAAAAGGGAATGGTTCTACACTATTCCCTTTTTTATTTACCGGCCTGAATATTAATCTTCCAGGAAGCTACCAATCAAAGAGCCGCCTTCTTTCGAGCTGTTTCGTCCGTATGGGGCGAGTGCCTGCACCAGCTTACGAATCGGCATAGACTGCAGCCATACTTTACCGCTGCCTTGCAAGGTTGCCAGAAATATACCTTCGCCACCAAACACCATGGAGCGAAGACTTCCGGAAGCCTGCACATCAAAATGTATTTGCGATTCAAAGGCTACTACACAACCTGTATCTACGCGCAGTGTCTCATTGTTAAGTGTGCGTTCAATAACAGTACCGCCTGCGTGAACAAATGCTTTACCATCACCCTGAAGTTTCTGAAGTATAAATCCTTCGCCACCTACCAGACCTGAGCCGAGTCTGCGGTTGAATGTGATGGATACTTTTGTACCGAAGGCTGCGCAGAGAAATCCATCTTTCTGCACAATGAGTTCATGCCCCGGACTTTGAGACAGGTCAACCGGGATTACGGTGCCGGGATAGGGAGCCGAGAAACCAACCTTTGCTCTACGGTTGCCACGATTTGTAAAGTGTGTCATGAAGAGAGACTCACCGGTAAGAATGCGTGAGCCCGCAGACAAGAGCTTATCGAACAAACCTTGTTTCGGGTTTGCACCATCGCCCATCTTTGCTTCGAAGGTGATGCCATCTTCCATATATAGCATAGCACCTGCTTCGGCAATTACGGTTTCGTTCGGGTCTAGTTCTACTTCAACGATCTGGATACTTTCTCCTTTGATCTGATAGTCGATTTCGTGTGATGAAGCCATGAATTTATTTTTTATAGTACTTAAATACGGGATATTCCACCAACTTGTTGTTCACACCGGCTGCATGCAACGATTCGTCAAAGAAATTCCAGGTTACAAGTCCATCATCCGACTGTGGTTCAAGCATATAAAAAATAAGATTGGCCAATGGCTGATCCAGCGCAACTATATAATCTCCCTTTTTGAATTTGCGTGTAGCAGCACTGAATTTACCTTCGGCAGTAGCCATAAAATGACCTTCAAACTTGCGCTCCGATTTTTTCAGATTCTCAACCATAAATACTTCACCGGTATAGGACTGACCTTTTTCTAGTTGATCAACCTTTACACCAAGCTTCTGCAAATGCTGCACTATATTTTTATACGCTGCCGGTATAATATACCCGCTTGGCAGTGTACTCTCGGTAACAGCATCAAATTGCCCGTAGTAGTTAACATCATTGAACTTTACAATACTACCTGTACGAAGCCAGCTTGTTGTGCCGTCTTCTTTTTTATAGTTTACATAATCGTAGGTTAAAAAATTCTGAAGCTTTTCTTTCGATACCATTTTGAAGCGTACACCTTTCTTTGCTTTACCGGCCTGCTCGCGTACCAGGCGTATAGCATCTTCTTCAGCTTTTTTATTTACCTGTAAAATTTCTGAAGCATGGCTGTGAGTATAGTTTAATATCTCTACTACAAAAGCGCGTGTAGAGTTTATGCGTTGGTAGAATCTTTCATGTGCGAATGCTTCGCTGAGTATAGCCATACGGTTTCGCAGGCTGAATTGATTGATCAGGTAACGGGGATGATGATTATAGGTATAAAAATTCTTCACAGGCCATCCTTCCTGTTGCACACTGTAATCACCGTAAGGGCCTAGATATAGTCCATATTTTTCTTGTACTGTTCTGGTAATCGCGGGCAACATGGTGTTGTTGGTATAATTATAGGTTGCAAACTCACCGGCATAGTGATAGCTGGGCGCCCACGTAAGGGAATAAGCATGCCATGTTCCGTTCGTAGTGTGAAGATCTACGAACACCTGCGGATCCCATACAGTAATAATATTGGCGAAGAGTTGTTGTGTCTCAAT